>MEQN01000041.1:1338-1425 GCA_001770235.1 Betaproteobacteria bacterium RBG_16_58_11 | reverse complement strand
ACCGACTACACTGAACTGGAAGGGATGCTGCGCGAGTTGCGCGAAAGTGGCGCAGTGATCGAGGAAGTCGAACTGATTAAACCAGAT
>MEQN01000041.1:363-1253 GCA_001770235.1 Betaproteobacteria bacterium RBG_16_58_11 | reverse complement strand
ATAAACCATGACCAGCTTAGCCACCCTGTTCTACAAAGAAGTCCTGCGCTTCTATAAGGTCATCCTGCAAACCGTGATGGCGCCGATCATTACGGCGCTGTTGTATCTGCTGATCTTCTCTCATGTCTTGTCCGAGCACGTGCAGGTCTACCCCGGCGTGTCCTACACCGCGTTTCTGATTCCCGGCCTGGTGATGATGTCGGTGCTGCAAAACGCCTTTGCCAACAGTTCGTCCAGCCTGATTCAGTCTAAAGTGACGGACAATATCGTGTTTGTGCTGCTGCCGCCGATTGCGTATTGGGAATTTTTTCTGGCTTATGTGGCGGCGGCGATGGTGCGCGGCATGGTGGTGGGCTTGGGCGTGTTTCTGGTCGCGATGTGGTTTACCGAAGTGCCGCTGCAGCATCCCCTGTGGGCCTTCGCGTTTGCGTTTTTCGGCAGCGCCATTCTCGGCATCCTGGGCGTGATTGCCGGCATTTGGGCCAACCAGTTCGATCAACTGGCCGGGTTTCAGAATTTCATCATCGTGCCGCTGACTTTTCTGTCCGGTGTGTTCTACTCTATCCACTCCCTGCCGGCATTCTGGCAAACAGTCTCGCACTTCAATCCTTTTTTCTACATGATCGATGGCTTCCGCTACGGATTTTTCGGCGTATCCGATGTTCCGCCCAGCGTCAGCCTCGGCGTTGTCCTGGCTTGCGGTTTGGTCTTATCATTGGCCACGCTGCAACTTCTTAAATCCGGCTACAAATTACGTTATTGAGGCGCCCCATGGTTACCCCTGAGCAAGTTCAGCACTACATCACCGCCGGCCTGAAATGCGACCACATCGAAGTGAATGGCGATGGACGCCATTTCGACGCGATTATCGTCAGCCCGGAATTTAGCGG
>MEQN01000041.1:0-324 GCA_001770235.1 Betaproteobacteria bacterium RBG_16_58_11 | reverse complement strand
ATCAGATCCGGGGCGACCGCATGCGCGAGGAAATCCATGCGCTGTCGATGAAAACGTTTTCGCCCGAGGATTGGGCCAAGCGCTGACTTTTTCGCCGCTAATTTACGCGAATTAGCGCGAATTTTTAACCCTCAATTTCTCTTAACAAAAAGCGATGCTCATACATTCGCGTTAATTAGCGTTAATTCGCGGCCAAATTATTATGGACAAACTAGTCATTCAAGGCGGCGTGCCGCTCAACGGTGAGATTCGCATCTCCGGCGCCAAGAACGCGGCCTTGCCGATTCTGTGCGCTGGGCTGCTCACCAACGACACGCTGACACT
>MEQN01000040.1:27686-29197 GCA_001770235.1 Betaproteobacteria bacterium RBG_16_58_11 | reverse complement strand
CCCGAAACTCACGGCGATTGGGTGCGGCCGGGCATCATGCTTTATGGCGCCTCTCCATTCGCCACGCAGCGCGCCGCCGATCTGGGATTGGAGCCCGCGATGAGCTTGGTTTCTGAAATCATTTCAGTTCAAAACGTAAAAGCGGGCGAGCAGGTCGGCTATGGCGGCACTTACCGCGCCGAACGCGCTATGCGCATCGGCATCGTTGCCTGCGGCTATGCCGATGGCTATCCGCGGCATGCCGGGACCGGTACGCCGATTCTGGTTATGGGTCAGCGCACCCGGACTTTAGGCCGCGTGTCCATGGATATGCTTGCAGTCGATCTGAGCGAAATGCCGGATGCCGGTGCCGGCAGCCCGGTCACGCTGTGGGGTGCAGGCCTGCCCGTGGAAGAGGTCGCCCGCGCCGCCGGCACGATCAGCTATGAGTTGCTCTGCGCCCGCGCCGAGCGGGTGCCGGTGGTTGAAGGGGCGTGATGGCGCGGGTTATAGTCGTGGCACGATCCGGCGGGGGGCGATATGGCGCCTGAACCCCATTTACGCCAAAAGTCATTGGAAAAACACGATTACAGCGCAGAAATGCGCAAGCACAATTCGCTGACCGTGCGTCTTGCCTTTCTGGCGCTCGGTACACTGTTTCTGGCGCTCGGCATTGCCGGTGCTTTCCTGCCCGTGTTGCCAACCACGCCATTCATGCTGTTGGCCGCCGCCTGCTATGCGCGCGCATCGACGCGTTTCTACAACGGGTTGCTCAACAATCGCATGTTCGGCCCGACCATCCTCGAATGGCGGCGCTACCGCAGCATTCCCTATCGGGTGAAATGGACCGCCATCATTCTCATGGCGGTAACGCTGAGCATCTCGATCATATTTTACGTGCCTTGGCCGGAACTGCAGGCCGCGCTGGCGATTTTTGGCATGCTGCTCGGCGCCTATCTCTATAACATCCCGTCGCGCGACCGGCCGCGTCGCTGAGGGTTGGCGTCTGCGGGGCGCATGCCTCGGACTTATTATCCCTTTTAGAAGAAGCGCACCCGGCTCCGTGCGGGATAGAGCCGTAGTTCAAAAGTTCGCGAGCAGTGCCGCCGCCGACAGCGGCAGAGACGGCTGGACTCATCGCGCACAACAGCGCACGCGTAGGCGCCTGAACCCGGAAAATGGGCGGTGGTTTTAAGAGAAAATGGCCTTTATACTTCTTACACTCGCGATCCGCCATGCGGCGATGCTGCCCGTGCGCTGCCGGGTTTGTATGCAAGACTTACCGAAAACATCTGATTTTTTAATTCTAAGGAGCAAGTATGAAAATCGAAATTCTCAATATCACCAACCCAATCAACGCAGAAGCAGCCGAACGGGCCGGCGCAAGCCTGAAGGCGATACCCGGCGTGCACGACGTGTCGTTTCTCGATTCCCCGGCGCGCCTGCACGCTCATATCGAGGACGATGCGCCAACCCGGGCGGAACTGGTGGCGGTGCTCGCCAAGGCTGGCGTGCAGATCGAAGAGGAACGG
>MEQN01000040.1:5326-27676 GCA_001770235.1 Betaproteobacteria bacterium RBG_16_58_11 | reverse complement strand
CGATCGGCAGTTGTTGCGGTGGCTGCGGCAGCTAGCATCGGGAATACAAGCGATTGGGGCAAACCGTAGCGCGTTGACTTTGGCTTGGCCCCCGCCTATATTACACAATTCAATGTGTAGCTTAATGGGGCGTTGAGATGGCCACGAATCTTGCACTCGATGACGAACTGATCGAAACCGCCCGCAAGCTGGGTGGGCACCGCAGCAAGCGCGAAGCGGTAACGCAGGCGCTGGAGGAGTACGTGCAGCGTATCCGGCAGCAGGAAATCCTCGACGATTTTGGTACGATCGATTTCGATCCCAGGCACGACTATAAGAAACAGCGCCGCGTGGCATGAAGGCGATTGTCGATACCGCAGTCTGGTCGCTCGCTTTGCGTCGCGGCGCACCGGAGAAGCATCAATCTGTCGTGAGCGAACTTGGACGGCTCATTGCAGATTCTCAGGTAGTGATGCTGGGGCCGATCAGGCAGGAGCTATTGTCCGGCATGCGCGATAAAAAACAGTTCGAGCGTTTGCGAACGCATTTGCGCGCTTTCCCCGATCTTCCGTTGGAGGCGGCCGATTATGAAATGGCCGCCGATTTTTTTAACATCTGCCGCGCCAAAGGTGTCCAGGGCTCGAATACCGATTTTCTGATCTGCGCGGCAGCGGTGCGGCGTAAGCTGATGGTGTATACCACCGACCAGGACTTCACTTCCTATAGGCGCTATACGGGCGTGAATTTGCATGGCTAAAACCAAATCCATCTATACCTGCACCGAATGCGGTGGCCAAAGCCTGAAATGGCAAGGCCAATGCCCGCATTGCACCGCCTGGAACACGCTGCTCGAAACCATCGCCGAAGCGACACCCAGCGCAGGCGCCAACCGCTTTAGTGCGTTGGCGGCGGATGGCAAGGTGCAAACCCTGGCCGAGGTGGACGCGGTCGAAGTGCCGCGTGCCCCGACCGGCGTGGCAGAATTGGATCGCGTGCTGGGCGGCGGCTTGGTCGAAGGCGCGGTGGTGTTGATCGGCGGCGACCCCGGCATCGGTAAATCGACGCTTTTGCTGCAAGCCTTGGCGCATATGAGTACGGCGCAAAAAGTGCTGTATGTGAGCGGCGAGGAATCGCCGCAGCAGATCGCGCTGCGCGCCAGGCGGCTCGCACTCGATGCGCAAGCGGTCACGCTGCTGGCCGAGATCAGTTTGGAAAAAATTATCAGTACCCTGAAGCGAGAGCAGCCCAAAGTCGCGGTCATCGACTCGATTCAAACCGTGTATTCCGAGGCGCTGCAATCGGCGCCGGGCAGCGTGGCGCAGGTGCGTGAATGTGCGGCGCAACTCACGCGCTACGCCAAGCAGGCCGGCACCTCGATCATTTTCGTCGGCCATGTCACGAAGGAGGGCACGCTGGCCGGGCCGCGCGTGCTGGAGCATATCGTCGATACTGTGCTGTATTTCGAAGGCGAGACCAGTTCCAGCTTCCGCCTGGTGCGCGCCTTTAAAAACCGCTTCGGCGCGGTGAACGAATTGGGTGTGTTCGCCATGACCGAGAAGGGCTTGCGCGAGGTGAGCAACCCGTCTGCGCTGTTCCTGTCGCACCACGGGCAGGAGGTGCCGGGCTCCTGCGTGATGGTGACGCAGGAGGGCACCCGCCCGCTGCTGGTCGAGATTCAGGCCTTGCTGGACGAGGCGCATGCGCCCAATCCGCGCCGGCTCACGGTCGGCCTGGAGCAAAACCGGCTGGCCATGCTGCTGGCGGTGCTGCACCGTCACGCGGGCATCGCCTGTTTTGACCAAGACGTGTTCGTGAATGCGGTGGGCGGCGTGCGCATCACCGAGCCGGCAGCGGATTTGGCAGTGTTGCTGGCGATTGTTTCCTCGCTCAAGAATAAGCCGCTACCAGGCAAAATGGTGGTTTTTGGCGAGGTAGGCTTGGCGGGCGAGGTGCGCCCGGTGCAGCGCGGTCAAGAAAGATTGAAAGAAGCCGCTAAACTTGGCTTCACCCGTGCCGTTATTCCAAAAGCAAATCGGCCAAAGCAGGCCATACCCGGGATGGAAATCGTCACCGTGGAGCGGCTGGAACAAGCAGTTGCCAATTGCTGGTAAGCACCCTACAATGACATCGTAATTTTCCATGATTTCATAATATGGAAAATGCGCAAAATAACAGATAATTAACTGTTAAGAGGTAGTTTTCCCAATGCACACTGTTGAAATGGAGCGCCGCGTGTCAATCGGGGCGATGAAACGTGGAAGCCGCGCAAACAATCGCGCCTGAATGGCGTCCCATCCCGCCGCGCGCGACGCAGGTCATCTGTGCCGCGCGTTCCGACGTGGGGCGGGTGCGCAGCAGCAATGAGGATAGCCTCGACTTCGATGCGGAGACCGGGCTGTTGGTGCTGGCTGACGGCATGGGCGGGTGCAACGGGGGTGAAATCGCGAGTGCGATGGCGGTGAACATCGTCTCCAACGAGTTCCGCCAATTGGCCTTGACCCTCCCCCAAGAGGAATCAAGCACCCCTGGTTTGAGCCAGGTGGCCATGCGTTTGTGTACCGCGATCGCCAAGGCGAATCGCGAGATTTTCCAGCTTGGGCTCTTGCAAACGCACCTATCCGGCATGGGCACCACGCTGGTCACGGCATTGTTTTGCGGCGCCCGCGTCACCATCGCCAGCATCGGCGATTCGCGCGTCTATCGTTTGCGCCAGGGGCATTTTGAGCAACTCACGGTGGATCATACCGTGGTGCAGGAGCAGATCGAGTATGGGCTGATTACGCCCGAGCAGGCACGTTTCGCCGGCAACCGCGGGCTCATCACGCGTGCGCTGGGAGTGGAGGCGGGCGTTGAGGTCGATGTGCAAGAGCAGCCGGTGCTCCCGGGCGATGTATTTTTGTTGTGCTCGGATGGCCTCTTCGACATGCTGGACGATCAAGAGATTCAGTTCATGATCGATCATGCCGAAGGTGATCTGGATGCGGCGGCGCATCAGTTAATCGATACCGCCAATCACAAGGGCGGTTACGACAATATTTCGCTGATTCTGGCGCGGGCAAATTAAGCTTGCCGCCGGGCCGGCGGCAAGCGGTGGCGGCATGTCCAAACTGATTGTTCACGACCAGAACGGCAATATCCTCAAAGAGCGGCAGCTTGATCGCGAGCGCATCAAGATCGGCCGCCGCGCCGATAGCGACATTCAACTCGATCATCTTTCGGTAAGCGGCGAGCATGCGCTGATTACCAACATCCGCAATGATTCCTTCCTGCAAGACTTGGGCAGCACCAATGGCGTGCGGGTGAATGGCCGCCTGGTCAAAAATCACCATTTGCAAGACGGCGATGAAATCAATATCGCGATCTTCAACCTGAAATTTCAGTTCGAGCCATGGGTCATGCCGGAGAGCAGTTGGGCGACGACCATCGCCAAGACCGCGAAGCATACCGCGACGCAGGCGGCGGCCCGCTCGGATGAACCCCTGTTTGAAATCGGCCACGACGACGGTTTGGGGCTCACGCGCGAATTGCTCTCTCCACGCATGGCGCCCAATACCCTGGCCGGGGAGGACGAGGCGACGGTGATGGATTCGGGTACGGGCGTGCTGCGATTGATGGGGGGGCACGGCGCCGGCAAACAACTGGAACTCGACAAGCCGGTGTTGACGCTGGGCAAGCCCGGTATTCAAACCGCCGTCATCGGAAAAAAATCAGCGGGGTATTTCCTGACTTATGTCGAGGGGATCAGCTATCCGCTGGTGAACGGCGTGGAAGTGGGGGCGACGCCCTATCACTTGCAAGATCACGACATTATCGAAGTGGCGGGAACGCGGCTGGAGTTTTTTTATAAGTAATGGCTTAGCATTCACTGGCACACGCCAATATCCATCACGGTTTTATCTTTCCCCGCGACAATAATTCAGCGCGTACCCCGGTATAGACCGGCCCCCATAAGGGGTGGCCGATTTCGGCGCGTTCCAATTTGAAGCTGGGATCGACGTCAAATGCTCGGCGGAATTCGTCGCGGCATTGCCGTTCTTGATTCGATGAGCAGTAGATGAAGGCCAAGTGCTTGTGCGCGGTGACTTTATCGGAATCAAAAGTGAGCCCAAGGCTAAGGGCGTCTTGCAGGTTTTTTTGCGCCGCTTTCAGTTCGCCATCCTCATATTGCTGAATACCGGTATTGAGTGCTTGCTCCGCCTTGCGCGGGGAGAGTTTATCTACTCCAGTATCGCGTGAAAATAGCGAGGAGCAGCCGGCTGTGAGCAATACAAGCGTAGCCAAGACAAGCCAGCGGGATGGGTTCATGGTCTGCTCCATTAGTTTTGAAATTTATATTTTATTTTATGCGTGCTGTCCGGCGCCAACTCGATCGTCTGCGAATAAGGCTTGAAGGTTTCATTCACGATCAGAATCGTGTGCTTGCCGGCACTGAGTTTCAGATCGCGCAGCGGCGGGCTCACGCCTTGGCGCTTGCCGTCCACGAAGACTTCTCCCCACGGGCTGACGGCAAAGGTGACGCGGGATTCACCCGCAGCCGCCGGTTTGGGGGACTCATCCCCTTTTTTAACCGGGTCGGTGTTGGCGAGTTTGATCTTCTCGCTTTTCGCCTTGGTCTTGTCCGTAACTTTGCCAGGGATGGGTTTCTGCGCGGCCTTGGGCGTTTCCGGCTGGGCTGGCGGGGCGGGCTGTGCAAGCACCGCTTGCGTCGCAGCGTCGGGCTTCGCCGGCTGGCTGGCCACGCTGGGTGCGATGGCGCCGGGAACCGGCTTCGCTTGCCGAATCTTACTCAAGGTGACGACAACGGCAAAGGTGATGATCATGGCCGGGATCGCGGCGTAAAGCAAAAAGCGTTGAAAGGTCAATCCGGCCCACCAGGATTCCTGTGACGCGGCGCCGTTGGCCGGCAACATGGGGTGATCATCCATGACCAGGCTGGGGATGATCTGGGTTGCGTCGCCCAAGTTGTCGCGCGCAAGCCTACGCCGTTCCATGGGTTCGGGTTGTTTCGGTTCATCGCCCGGCGCCGGTAGTTCCAGCGTTTTGTAGCGCTTGAGGTCGCGCGCCATTTCCTTGGCGTTTTGGTAGCGCTTGTCCGGGTGTTTGGCGAGCGCCTTGAGCACGATGAAGTTGACCGCCTCGGGAATGCCTTGATTGAACGTTTTGGGCGGGATCGGCTCATCATTCAGGATTTGGTACATGATGGCGCTGATATTGTCACCCGCGAACGGCGTCTTGCCCGTCAGCATTTCATACAGCATGACGCCGAGTGAAAAAATGTCCGAGCGCCCGTCCACGGCTTGGCCGACGACTTGCTCCGGCGACATGTATTTGGGCGAACCCATCACCATGCCGGAAATGGTGCGCGTGGCGGAGGACATCTGAGCGATGCCGAAATCGGTGATTTTCACCAAGCCGTTCTTCAGCACCATGACGTTGGAAGGCTTCACATCGCGGTGCACGATGCCGTGCTCGTGGGCGAAGCCGAGGCCCTCCGCGACTTGGGTAGCGATATGCACGACTTTTTCGATCGGCAGCACCACGCCGGAATCAAGAATCTCGCGCAGCTCTTTGCCTTCGAGGAATTCCATCGCCATGTAGGCCACGCCCTCGGTGCGGCCCACGTCATAGACGGTCACGATGTTGGGGTGATTGAGCTTGCCGGCCGACTGGACTTCGCGCTGAAAGCGTTTTTCGAAATTCGCCAGCTCTTCCTTGGAGAGGTCGAGGTTGATCGTCTTGATCGCTACCGTGCGGTCAATGAGTGGGTCCACGGCCTTGTAGACGACGCCCATGGCGCCCTGGCCGATTTCCTCGACGATTACGTAGCGGCCGAGTTTCTCGATTACCATTTGATAATTTAGGGAATAATTCGGCAAGTAGGGATCGCTAAAGTAGTTTTTATCGGGAACCGTGTCAAGCTGGCCATATGGCCGGCTGGCCTCAAGTTTGGGCGTAAGCAGCCCGTTATTCCAAAGGAGGGGGCCGCCTGCCGACATTGAGATCGGCACAAAAGCTGCTATTTTAAGTAAAATTACGTTGGAATAAGCCGGAATGGCGCCAGATGAACAAAAGTTAAATTTTGATATCGGCACGAACGGTAAATTTTAATCATAATTCCACAAAAATATATAATGACCGCCAAACTCCGGGCGGCGGAAGAGAGCGTTTAATGAAGCTGAAAAATGCGCTGACGATAGCCAGCGCCACCGATGCCGGCCTGGTGCGCAACTTCAATGAGGATAGCGTAGCAGCCAACGAGGATTTAGGGCTCGTGGTGCTGGCTGACGGCATGGGCGGCTACAAGGCCGGGGACGTGGCGAGCGGCATGGCCACCATGATCATCGGCAACGAGCTCAAGGAGCATCTCGGCAAGGGCGTGGACAAGTCCAATGGCGTGGATCTGGAAACCGAGTTGCTGCGCACCGCGATCACCCGCGCCAATCAGGCGATCTATCATGCGGCGCACAATAAAACCCAATTTCAAGGCATGGGCACGACCGTGGTGGCGACCTTGTTTCGCGACAATGTGGTCACCATCGCGCATGCCGGCGATTCACGCCTGTATCGCTTGCGCGGCGGGCAATTTGATCAACTCACGGTGGACCATTCCTTATTGCAGGAACAAGTGCAGCTCGGCTTGATTTCATCCGAGGATGCGCGCGTTTCGCATAATCGAAATCTGGTCACGCGCGCGCTCGGCGTCACCCAGACGATTGCGGTGGACGTGCGCCAAGAGCGGGCGCAGGTGGGCGATATTTATTTGCTGTGTTCGGACGGGTTGAACGATATGGTGGACGACGCCGATATCGAGTTGGCGATGCGCTCGATCAGGGAAAATATTCCACTGCTGGTGCGGCAATTGGTGATGATGGCGAATGACAACGGCGGCCACGACAATATCTCGGTGGCGGCGATCAAGGTCGAGAAACCGTTTCCGCTGCGTGCCGGGTTTTTCTCGCGCTGGTTCGGCGCACACGTTTAAGCAAGAGGGTAACGATGGCTAAATTGGTTTTAAGCATGAACGGGTCCGTGCTCGGCAATTATTTCCTGGAGAAGGAACGTTTCTCTTTCGGGCGCAAGCCGACTTGCGATATCCAAATCAACGACCAGGGCGTGTCCAAGGAGCATGCGGTGATTCTCACCGTGGGCAACGATCAGATATTGGAAGACCTCGGTTCCACCAACGGCACCCTGGTGAACGGTGAAAAAGTGCAGCGCCACATCCTGCAAAACGGCGATGTGATCGAGGTTGGGCGTTACAAGTTGAGATATGTCAACGCCAAGGCCATGCCGGACATGGATTTCGACAAGACCTTGATGATCCCCGCTTTTGACCGCACCAAGCTCAAGCAAGAGGGCGCCGACAAGGATGAGGCGGATACCCAGGGCATCGCCACCGCAGTCGCCAATGCGCGCAACGTGAAAACCATTTTTCCGCTCGGCGCGGTGCGCGGCATCAGCGGTGATAATACGGGCCAGGAGATCGAGTTGTCGCGTTCGATTACCGCGTTCGGCAAGCCGGACAATTCGGCCATCATCACGCGCCGCCCGGTCGGCTATTTCATCACCCACGTGGCCGGCAAGAAACATCCCGTCGTCAACGGCAAGGCCATCGGCGACGATCCGTTCCCGCTCGATAATTTGGATCAGATCGAAGTCGGGCCGGACAAACTTCAGTTCTATTTGAAGTAAATGCCGATTTAACTCATCTGCGCTTCAAAAATTTCCCCGCTGTGCCCCCGGCTATCCGGGCCCATCAAATACAGATAAAGCGGCATGAGCCGCGTAGACTCCGGCAATTGTTTCCGATCTTCCGCCGGGTGGCTGATCAAGCGCTGCGGCGCGCGCACCGGGCCGGGAATCACCACGTTCATGCGTAAGTTCGGGTGCACCGCCAGCTCTTGCGCCCAGATCGTGACCAAGGCTTCCAGCGCCCATTTCGATACCGCGAAAGCGCCCCAGAACGCCGCCGGCTGGTGGCCATGCGTTTCCGAAGTCAGCAGCACAGTGCTATCCGGCGCGCGCGTGAGCAAGGGCAGGCAAGCGCGGGTCAAGGCCACCGGCGCCGCCAGATTGACCCGTAGCGTGCCCATCCATTGATCCAGCGATTGGTATTCGAGCGGGCTCAAGCCATCGAAGCGGGCCGCGTTGTGCAAAATACCGTCGAGCCGTCCGAGTTGTTCGAAAATCGCCTGCGCCATCCCCTGAAAATCGTCGTCGCCGGCCTGCGCCAAATCCAGCTTGAGCGCCATCGGCTCGGGGTGACCGTGATTGACGATTTCGTCATAGACAGCGTCGAGCCGCTTCTGATTTCGGCCCAGCAGAATCACCGTGGCGCCATGTTGGGCATAGGCAAGCGCAGCGGTTTTACCGATGCCCTGGCCTGCGCCGGTAACGAGTATCACGCGATCTTTGAGCAAATCGGGGCCAGGGGAATAATGAGTGGAGTAATTCATTGCAGTGCTTCCTGTATAGAGAGCGCGCATTGTATCCCGCTTCGCACCGCGGATTCGAGCGTGGCGGGATAATCGCAGGCGGTATAGTCGCCGGCGAGAAACAGCCCCGCTACCGGCGTGACATTGTCCGGTCGCGCGATCGACGGCAGACAAGCGAAGGTTGCGCGTTTTTCCGCGATCACTTGCGTCCAGTTTGCTTGCGCGGGGAAGCCGAGTTGTTCATGCAGTTCGCGCGCGGCTTTTTCGGCCAGCGCCGCATGCGGCAGCGCTTCATGCGCGCCCTCGGCGCTGATCACCACCGCCATCAAACCCGCCTGACCGGACAAGGCGCCGCGATCGAACACCCATTGGCTCAACGTATTTGATAGGCCCAGCATCGGGAAGGGCAGTCGCATCGAGGCAGCGTATTGCAGATAGACCGTATAGATGGGCTGATACTGCAATGCACTGATTTGTTCCAATACCGGTTGCAGGGACGGGAGTTGCCCGAGCAAATCAGCAACACGGAACGGCGGTACGGCGCAGACCACTTGCGTGAAGCGTTCCGTCCCATGATCGCCATGCAGGGCGAATCCGCCAGTGGCCAACGCAACCCGCTGAATGCGCTGATTGAGGCGAATTTCTCCACCGTGTGCAGCAATGAAATGCGCCGCCGGATCAGGCAAGAGTTGGCCGAGATCGACGCGTGGTAACAGTAGCCGGCTGTCGTCGCGCGTGCCGAAAAAGGCATCGCGCAACACGTTGACGAAGACTTGGGCCGACGCCAAGTGCGGCGGTGTATTCAACGCGGCGAGGCATAAGGGATGCCACAGATAATCATTCAAGGCAGGGCTTTGCCGGCGCTGGGCGAGCAGGGCGGATACGGAAAAATCCGGTGCGATACGAAAGTCGCCCCGTTTGAGTGCGGCGAGAAAACTTATTGCGGAAAGCTTGTCGCGCAAGGGAATGCCACGGCTTTTCAACAAGCCGATACCAAGGTGCCATGGCGCCGGTAAGGGCGCGGCGCTGAGATAAAACGCTGGCGCGACTTGCAGCGTCAGCGGCGGCGCGTAGCAAGCTGCGCGCACATCGACGCCCACCGTGGCGAGCAGCCGCAATGTTTCGCGATAAGCGCCGATCAGGATGTGCTGACCATTATCCAGCGCCAATCCGTTGATCTCAACCCGCCGTGCCCGCCCGCCGAGTTGGGCGGCGCTTTCAAACAGCGTGACCGGGATGCCTTGCGCGGCCAGGGTGACGGCGGCGGCGAGCCCGGCCCAACCGCCACCAATGACGGCAACGGCCATGGCATTATCGTGAAACTCACGAAGCGAGCCTGCGTCCCTCTCTCCCGCTTGCGGGACTGCGGAAGGGTCGCTGCGCAGCAGCGGGGTACCCACCGGCGTACCCCTTGCGGGTGAAGAGTTAGGAGAGAGGGAAACGGTCATGGCGAGTCTTATTTTCGGGGGTGGCCATTGCCATGACCGTTAACTAAACACCCAAGTGCGCCACGCGATCCACAGCTTGCGCAGCGGCGTCAGGGTGATGCGCTGGTGCAGCACGCGAAAATCGTCGCGTTCGATTTCATTCAGCAGCTTTTGGTAAATCGCCGCCATCACCAACCCCGGCCGTTGGCTCTTCCGGTCTTGCGCAGGCAAGGCTTGCAACGCTTGCTGATAGAACGCGCGTGCGCGCGCCACTTGATGCGCCATCAAGGCGCGAAATTCTTCACTCGCTTTCCCTGCCAGAAGATCGCTTTCAGTGACACCGAATTGCGCGAGCTCGTCTTGCGGCAAGTAGATGCGGCTGCGGCGCGCATCTTCGCCCACGTCGCGAATGATGTTGGTCAATTGAAACGCCATGCCCAGATCGTGTGCGTATTTCAGCGTTTTGCGATCACGATAGCCAAAGATGGCGGCGGCGAGTTGCCCGACCACCGAGGCGACGCGGTAGCAGTAGAGTTGCAGTGCTTTGAAATCGGCATAGCGCACGTATTGCAGATCCATCTCCATGCCGTCGATGATTTCCTCGAATTGCTCCAGCGCCAGATCATAGGCGCGAATCGCCGGCAGCAGCGCCTGGCTGACCGGGTGGCTGGGGTGGCCGGCGAAGGTGTTGGCCAACTAGGTGCGCCACCATTCGAGTTTGGTGCGGGCGAGGGCCGCATCGGCGCATTCATCGGCGATGTCGTCTACTTCACGGCAGAAAGCATACAAGGCGGTAATCGCTTCGCGCCGCGGTTTTGGCAAGAATAAAAAACTGTAGTAGAAGCTGGAGCCGCTTTGCGCGGCTTTTTCTTGGCAGTATTCGGCAGGGGTCATTTAGCTCTTACGGCGCGATAGATCATATAAAGCCAATCAGCGGGTTTTAACACCGGGCGCGCGTGAAATACATCACCGTGCGCGTCATGCAGTTTTTTCAAAATTCTGTCTCCCCCCATGATGATCAGGCGCATTTCCAGTCCGATGCGCCCCTTGAGTTGCTTGCCCAAAGGCGCGCCCGCTTGGAGTAGTTTGCGCGTGCGCGTAATTTGAAATTGCATGAATGGCCACCATAGCCCGCTGGGTTCACCGCTTGCGAGTTGTTGTTCGGTGATGCCGTATTGTGCCAGTTCGTCTTGCGGCAGGTAAATGCGTCCCTTCCGATAATCGATGGCGATGTCCTGCAAAAAATTGATGAGCTGGAGCGCGGAACAGATACCGTCGGAATAGGCCAAGGCGCGCGCATCGGTGACGCGGTACAAGTGCAGCAAGAGCCGGCCGATCGGGTTGGCGGAGCGGCGGCAATAATCCATGACCTCGCCGAAATGTTGATATCGGGTCTGGGTGACATCCTGGCTGAACGCATCCAACAGGTCGCGGAAATGCTGAATCGGCAACTGATGCTCGCGAATAATCAAGGCCAAGTCGCGGAACAGCGGCAGCTCACTGCGCTCGCCGCGTTCGATGCAGTCCAACTCCGCGCGAAATTGATTTAGCCGGGCCAGGCGCGCTTCAGGCGGATCATTGCCTTCATCGGCAAAATCATCGGCCTGACGCGCAAAGGCATAAATGACCTGAACCGGGCGGCGCAAGCGGCGCGGGAGCAGGATGGATGCGACCGGGAAATTTTCGTAATGGGTGATCGGATAGTCCACGGTTTCTAAAGCCAAAGTATTGTAAGTACAGGGAAAATAGAGAGAAATGACTGGAAGGCCTGAATCGAATAAAATACACCATTTTTCGAGCAGAGTTTAGCGAAAGTGGCGGAATTGGTAGACGCACTGGATTTAGGTTCCAGCGGGTAACCCCCGTGGGGGTTCGAGTCCCCCCTTTCGCACCAGATGGCAATTGAATTTTCAGGCGAATTTTAAGGACACTACATATCATGCAAGCACAAGTTGAGACTATCGGGCAGTTGGAGCGGCGCATTCGTATTTCGGTCCCGCGCGCTCAAATCGATGCGGAAATTGAAAACCGCCTAAAGCGCATCGCGCGCACCGCGAAAATCCATGGCTTTCGCCCCGGCAAGGTGCCCATGAAGCTGGTCGCCCAGCAATATGGCGGCCAAGTGCGGCAGGAAGTGATCTCCGAAGCCGGCAGCCGCGGCATCAGCGACGCCTTATACGAACAAAAAATTAAAATTGCCGGCATGCCGCGCTTCGAGACGGCATCCGATGCGGCGAATGGCGAGCAATTGGAATTTACCGCGACCTTCGAGGTGTATCCCGAAATAGTCGTGGGGAGTATCGCCAGCGCCAAAATCGAGCGCCCGACGGTTCAGGTGTCGGACGCCGATGTCGATAAAACCATTGATATCCTGCGCAAGCAACGGGCGACCTTCGAGCCGGCCGAGCGTGCCGCGCAGCAGGGCGATCAAGTCGATATCGACTATATTGGTAGTATTGATGGCCAGCCGTTTGCGGGCGGTGCGACCCAGGGCTATATCGTCACCCTTGGCGAAGGACGGACATTGGCCGATTTCGATCGCCCGCTCGATGGCATGAAAGCCGGCGAGGAAAAGACCTTCGACCTGACTTTCCCCGCCGATTACCACGGCAAGGATGTGGCGGGTAAAACCGCGCAGTTTCAGGTAAAGGTGAATCGTGTCCTGGCGGCCCGTTTGCCCGAGATTGGCCCGGAACTTGCTAAATCTTTGGGCGTAGAGGATGGCGATGTGAGCAAGATGCGCACGGAAGTCCGCGCCAACATTGAACGTGAAGTGAGCAAGCGGGTCGAAAATAAGGTTAAGGAGCAGGTAATGCAGGCGCTGACCGAAGCCACGCCCTTGTCGGTGCCGCGCGCGCTGATTGATAGCGAGATCGAGCGGCTGCAGCAACGCGCGCGCCATGATATGGAAGTGCGCGGCATCAAGGCCGGCAATATGCCCATGCCCGCGGATTTATTCGAAGCGCAAGCGCAACGCCGTGTCAGCTTGGGATTGATCTTGGCCGAAGTGGTGAAGGCGAACGATCTCAAGGCGCAACCGGAGCAAGTGCGCAAGCTGGTGGATGAGTATGCCGAGAGCTACGAAGAGCCCGAGCAAGTAGTGGCTTGGTACTACGAAAACCCTACTCGGCTCGCGGAAGTGGAGTCCCTGGTGCTGGAACAGAATGTGGTAAGCTGGGCTCTGAAACAAGCGCAGGTGGAAGATAAGCCGGCTGTATTCGACGACCTGATGGGAATCAATAAATGATCGATCGTTTCATGGATTTTACAGACCGCAACGGCTTCGATCCGAAGATGCTCGGGTACATCCCGATGGTGATCGAGCAGAGCGGCCGTGGCGAGCGCGCTTACGATATTTATTCGCGTCTGCTGAAAGAGCGTGTGGTGTTTCTGGTTGGGGTGGTGAACGACATGAGCGCCAATCTGGTCTTGGCGCAGATGCTGTTCCTCGAATCCGAGAACCCGGACAAGGACATCTCGTTCTACATCAATTCGCCCGGCGGGTCGGTATCGGCGGGGATGTCGATTTACGACACCATGCAATTCATCAAGCCCGACGTATCCACCCTGTGCGTGGGCCAGGCGGCCAGCATGGGCGCGTTTCTGCTATCGGCGGGCGCGAAGGGCAAGCGTTTCTGCCTGCCCAACTCGCGCGTGATGATTCACCAGCCGATGGGCGGTTTCCAAGGCCAGGCGTCGGACATCGAAATCCACGCCAAAGAAATTCTCTATTTGCGCGCGCAACTGAATGAAATTCTCTCCAAGAATACCGGGCAGCCGATCGAGGTGATCGAGCGCGACACCGACCGCGATTTTTTCATGAGCAGCGACCAATCGGTAAGCTATGGCCTGGTGGACAAAGTGCTTGTCAATCGAGGCGAAACTTCGGTTTAATGTCAAAAACCGTCAATTAAGGGCAAGGCTATGAACGACAAAACCGCTGGCACTGACAAGCTTCTCTACTGCTCCTTCTGCGGCAAAAGCCAACATGAAGTGCGCAAGCTCATCGCCGGCCCCTCGGTATTCATTTGCGACGAGTGCGTCGATTTGTGCAACGACATCATTCGCGAAGAGATCCAAGGCGACCCAGGCGCCAAGGGCGCCGGCGCCGAGTTGCCGACCCCGGCCGAGATTTGCCAAATCCTCGATCAATATGTGATCGGCCAAAATACGGCGAAAAAGATTTTGTCGGTTGCGGTGTATAACCACTACAAGCGCCTTAAAACGCAAACCAAGGCGGACGAAGTCGAGCTGTCCAAAAGTAATATTCTGCTGATCGGGCCCACCGGTTCGGGCAAGACCCTGCTCGCGCAAACCTTGGCGCGGCTATTGAATGTGCCCTTTGTCATCGCCGATGCGACTACCTTGACCGAAGCCGGTTATGTGGGCGAAGACGTCGAGAACATCATCCAGAAGCTGCTGCAAAAGTGCGATTACAACGTGGAGAAGGCGCAGCAAGGCATCGTCTATATCGACGAGATCGACAAAATTTCGCGCAAGTCGGATAACCCCTCGATCACCCGCGACGTGTCGGGCGAGGGCGTGCAGCAAGCCTTGCTGAAATTGATCGAAGGCACCATCGCCTCGGTGCCCCCGCAAGGCGGGCGCAAGCATCCGAACCAGGAATTCGTGCAGGTCGATACCGGCAATATCCTGTTCGTTTGCGGCGGTGCATTCGATGGCTTGGTGAAGGTGATTCGCAACCGCTCCGAAAAGGGCGGCATTGGTTTCGGCGCGCAAGTGAAGAGCAAAGACGACCGCAAGGCGATCGGTGAAGTGCTGCGCGAAGTCGAGCCCGAGGATTTGATCAAATACGGCTTGATCCCGGAGTTCGTTGGCCGCCTGCCGGTGGTCGCGACCTTGGAAGAGTTGGACGAAAAGGCCCTGGTGCAAATTCTCACCGAGCCCAAGAACGCGCTGATTCGCCAATATCAAAAACTCTTCGCCATGGAAGGCGTCGAATTGGAGTTTCGCGATGGCGCGATCGATGAGATCGCGAAGAAGGCGCTGCTACGCAAGACCGGTGCGCGCGGCCTGCGCTCGATCATGGAACATGCCTTGCTCGACATCATGTTCGAGCTGCCTTCGCTCAAGGATGTTTCTAAGGTGGTGGTGGACGAGGAAGTGGTCAAGGGTAAATCCAAGCCGCTCCTCATCTACGCCGACCAGCCCCGCGTCGCATGATTCCCCGGGATTGCTTGATTCAAGTAATCCCCTCTCGAACCGCTATCTATTTTAAATGCTGGGCGCCGCCATTCCGGGCGCTTCACGGGTTTTCCTGCCCTTGGCCCTTGATATTACCGGGCAGGGCCCCATCTCTTATCAACAAGCTTCTTACTTAGGCAGATAAATCATGAGCTTACCTCAAGAGACCCAGGGCGACCGCGTAACCCTTCCCTTACTTCCCCTGCGCGATGTGGTGGTATATCCGCATATTGTCATTCCGCTATTCGTGGGCCGGCCAAAATCCATCAAGGCGCTGGAAGTCGCGATGGAGGCCGGCAAGCACATTCTTTTGGTGGCGCAAAAATCCGCCTCCAAGGATGAGCCCACCACCGACGATCTTTACCATGTCGGCAGCGTGGCGAGCATTCTGCAAATGCTGAAATTGCCCGACGGCACCGTCAAAGTGCTGGTCGAAGGCAATCAGCGCGCGCACATCAAGGAATTCATCGACGCCAAAACGCATTTTGCGGCCGAAGCGGAGATCGCCGAAATCGAACCGCCGACCGACAAGGAAACCCTGGCGCTGATGCGCAGCGTATTCACCGAGTTCGACCAATACGTCAAACTCAACAAGAAAATTCCGCCCGAGATTTTGACTTCACTGGCCAGCATCGACGATGCGGGCCGGCTGGCCGACACCATCGCCGCGCACCTGCCGATCAAACTCGAACAGAAGCAGGAAATTCTCGAAATGTTCGCCGTGCATGCCCGGCTCGAACATCTTTTCGGCCTGCTCAATGCCGAGATCGACATCCTGCAAGTCGAGAAGCGCATCCGTGGCCGCGTGAAGCGCCAAATGGAAAAGAGCCAGCGCGAGTATTACCTGAACGAGCAAGTCAAAGCGATTCAAAAAGAGCTGGGCGACCTGGAAGAGGGCGCCGATAACGACGACTTGGAAAAGCGCATCGCGGATGCGCGCATGTCGAAAGAAGCCAACGCCAAGGCGATGGCCGAGTTGAAAAAACTCAAGATGATGTCGCCGATGTCGGCGGAAGCCACCGTGGTGCGCAACTTCATCGAAACCATCGTCAATTTGCCGTGGCGCAAGAAGACCAAAATCAGCAAGGATTTGACGCATGCCGAAGCGATTTTGGATGAAGATCATTACGGTCTCGACAAGGTGAAAGAGCGCATCATCGAATATCTCGCGGTGCAGCAGCGCGTGGACAAGCTCAAGGCGCCGATTCTGTGCCTGGTCGGGCCACCCGGCGTGGGCAAGACCTCGCTCGGGCAATCGATCGCCAAGGCCACCAACCGCAAGTTCGTGCGCATGGCGCTGGGCGGCGTGCGCGACGAATCCGAAATTCGCGGCCATCGCCGTACTTACATCGGCTCCATGCCGGGCAAGATATTGCAAAGCATGACCAAGGTCGCGGTGAGAAACCCGCTGTTCCTGCTCGATGAAGTGGACAAGATGGGCATGGATTTCCGCGGCGATCCGTCCTCGGCCCTGCTCGAAGTGCTCGACCCGGAGCAGAACCACACCTTCGTCGATCATTACGTCGAAGTTGAATTCGATCTGTCGGAAGTGATGTTCGTCGCGACCGCCAACTCGCTCAATATTCCACCGGCGCTGCTCGACCGGATGGAAGTGATCCGGCTGGCCGGCTATACCGAGGATGAGAAAATCAACATCGCCTTGAATTATCTCCTGGCGAAGCAGATCAAAACGCATGGTTTAAAGGTGAGCGAGATCAACGTCACCCAGAGCGCGCTGCGCGACATCGTGCGCTACTACACGCGCGAAGCCGGGGTGCGCAGCCTGGAACGCGAAATCGCCAAGATTTGCCGCAAGGTGGTGAAGACCTTGCTGGTCGAGAAGAAAACCCACAAGGTGACCGTCAGTGCGCGCAATCTGGATAAATACTTGGGCGTGCGCCGCTTCAGTTATGGCATGGCGGAAAAAGCCAATCAAGTGGGGCAAGTCACCGGCCTGGCGTGGACCGAAGTGGGCGGCGAGTTGCTGACGATCGAATCGGTCAAACTCCCCGGCAAGGGCAAAACCATCACCACCGGAAAATTGGGCGATGTGATGCAAGAGTCGATTCAGGCCGCGCTGTCGGTGGTGCGCAGCCGCTCCAAGCGGCTGGGCATTCCGGCGGATTTTTACCAGAACAACGATATTCATATCCACCTGCCGGAAGGGGCAACCCCGAAGGATGGGCCGAGCGCGGGGATCGCCTTGTGTACCGCGATGGTGTCGGTGCTGACGGATATTCCGGTGCGCGCCGACGTGGCGATGACGGGCGAAATCACGCTGCGGGGTGAAGTATTGCCGATCGGCGGTTTGAAAGAGAAGTTGCTGGCGGCGCATCGCGGCGGCATCAAGATTGTGTTGATCCCGCAGGAAAACACCAAGGATCTCGTCGATATACCGGACAATATCAAGAACAAGTTGGATATTCATCCGGTGCGTTGGATTGATCAAGTGTTGGACATGGCGCTGGAGCGCAAGCCGAAGCCGCTGCCTGAAGCCGATTCCTCCGCGCCGCCGCCGAAAGTGGAAGAGAAACCCGCCACGCTTGTGAAACACTGACCTCAAGTCATTGAGATGAAAGCCGGATAAGCAGTTGCTTATCCGGCTTTTTTTCATGCCAATCCCGCCGCACGAAAGAAAATATTTTTCTTGCTTGAGTTTAAAAAATGATTAACCCGGCGAATGCATGCGCAGCGCTTGACACTGTGTTTTTCGGACTGCTATAAAGCGCAGTGCAGCATTCCACTGCCACACCACATACATACCAATTCGATAAGGGGGCACCACGTGAATAAAACTGAATTGATCGACGCCATCGCCAAGAACGCAGATCTATCCAAGGCAGCGGCAGGCCGCGCGCTGGATGCCGCCGTCACGGCGGTGCAACAAGCATTGAAAAAAGGCAATATGGTCACGCTCGTGGGTTTCGGCACTTTCTATGTCGGCAAACGCGCGGCGCGCAATGGACGCAACCCGCAGACCGGCGCCACCATCAAGATCAAAGCGGCTAAAGTTCCTAAATTCCGCGCTGGAAAATCGCTCAAAGATGCGCTAAACTAGCGGGCTTTTGGTGAGGCCGGGTTGGTTTTAACGCGGTCTTGCCGTTGCTTCTTTTTGGGCATCGTTCTCGACGTGGCAGGGTAGGTCATGATCGGGAACCAATTTTTGGGTGCTTAGCTCAGCTGGTAGAGCGTCGCCCTTACAAGGCGAATGTCGGCGGTTCGAACCCGTCAGCACCCACCAGCGCAAGTTTCAACTTGAGCGAGTTTAGGAGTGGTAGTTCAGTTGGTTAGAATACCGGCCTGTCACGCCGGGGGTCGCGGGTTCGAGTCCCGTCCACTCCGCCAAACCGGGCGAGCCTATTATGCTCGCCTTTTTCATTTGCACTTTAAAAAATAAGGTGTGCCATGTTAGCGGATACCATGCACGAGAAGATGAAGGGCCTGGCGGCGCGAATCATTCTTGGAATACTGATTATCGCTTTTGCCTGGACGGGGATCGATACCTACAACAAATCCGGCGGCTCGGTACAAACCGTAGCGGAAGTAGGCGAGCATAAGATCGCCCTGCCCGTATATGAAGAAGCGCTCAAGAAAGAGCAGAGCCGCCTGCGCGAGGCGGGTGAGAAAAACCCCGCTGTTTTAAATAGCGCGGAACTCAAAATGGCCGTGCTGGAGCGCATGGTGCGCGAGCAATTGTTGATTCAGCAAGCGGTAAAATTAGGCTACAGCGCGAATGAAGCAGGCATACTCGCCGCGATCCGCAACGAGCCCATGTTCCAGGAAAACGGCCAATTCTCCGAGGAGCGGCTAAAACGCATTCTGGAAAATAACCGCCTCAATCTCAAGCAATACATCGCCTCTATCGCACAAGATAGCTTGAGCCGCGAGTTGGTCGCGTTCCAGGCCGATACGGGTATTGCCCCGCGCGCGATGGCCGAACGCTTGGCGCAGGTGATGGCGGAGCAGCGCGAGGTGTCCAAGGCAGTGCTGCGCGCCGAAGACTTTGCTTTGCTGGCTAAGCTCGATGCGCAGCAAATCCAAACCTATTACGACAAGCATCCCGAAATATCGCGCGTGCCGGAGCAAGCGCGGGTGGAATACATCGTGTTCACGCCCGAAGCCGTGCTGGCGCAGTTGCAAGTGTCCGAGGCCGACGCCAAAGCTTACTACGATAAGCACGCCGGACAGTTCGCCCTGCCCGAGCGGCGCGAAGTGGCGCATATCCTGATCCGGGTTGCCCCCGATGCAAAACCCGCGGACAAGCAAACCGCACGCGAGAAAGCGCAGCAACTCCTGACCCAGGCGCAACAGAACCCCAAGCAGTTCGCCGAACTCGCAAAGCAGCATTCGCAAGATCCGCTGACCGCCCCCAAAGGCGGGGCGCTGGGCAGCATCCAACGCGGCGCGATTTTCCCGCAAGTAGAGCAAGCCGCGTTTGCCATGGCTGCGGGCGAGGTAAAGGGGCTGGTGGAATCGCCGGCCGGGTTTCACATCCTCCAAGTGAAGGCGATCACCGGCGGCGGCCAGCGCAGTTTTGCCGAGGTGCGCGATGGGGTGCTGGAAGCGGCCAAGCGGGATATGGCGCTACGCAAATTCAATGAGGAGGTGGAACAATTTGGCGATGTGGTGTACGCCAAGTCCGATAGCCTCAAACCGGCGGCGGACAAGTACCGCTTGACGATACAGACGAGCGATTGGTTCGAGCGTCAGGGGCCGGCGCAAGGCGTGCTTAAAAATGAGCGTCTGGTTAACGCGATTTTCGCTGGCGACACGATTAAGAGCAAACGCAATACGGAGGCGATAGAAGTGGCGCCCAATACGCTCGTGGCCGCGCGTATCGTGGAGTACAAGCCCGCCGGCAACAAGCCCATGGAAGCCGTGAAAACCGAGATCGAAGCCCGATTGCGCAAGGAGCAAGCCGCGGTGCTGGCAACCAAGCAGGGGCAAGCCTTGTTGGCTGAACTGAAGCAGGGCCGCGCCGTGCCCGTGCTCAAATTCGGCGCCGCCAAAAAATTCAGCCGCGACCAGGCGCAGCGTGAAGGTTTTGCGGCGGATGAAACCCAAGCGATCTTCCGGGCGGGCGCCCAGACTTTGCCGAGTTACACCGGCATTGCGCTGCCCGATGGCGGCTATGCGTTATATAAAATCAGCAGCATCGCCAGCGATGAGAACGTGAAGCGGCAAGTCGCGCAGATCGCGCCGCTTTCATTGCGGCAAATACACGCCGAGCAAACGGCCAGCGCTTATCTGGAAAGTCTCAGAGCGCAAGGCAAGGTCAGCATCAAGCAGGCCGTGCTGGATAAAGTGGGCGCGCAGAACTGACAGGGCGGAGACCGCTAAACCCGGATCGCCCGTGCGCCCATCGTCGCTAAATGCGCCAGGATGCGTTGCGCCACCTCCAGCAGGGGAACGGTCTCATCTACGCCGCCCATGGCCACCGCTTCTTTTGGCATGCCATACACGACACAGCTCGCCTCGTCCTGTGAGATGTTGTAGGCGCCGGCATGTTTCATTTCCAGCATCCCCATTGCACCGTCCTTGCCCATGCCGGTGAGGATCACCCCAATTGCATTTGCGCCGGCGCGATTCGCGGCGGAGCGGAACAACACATCCACCGAAGGCCGATGCCGATTCACCGGCGGGCCGTCGCTCAACTCGCACACATAGTTTGCCCCGCTGCGCGCTAATAACAGGTGCGAATGCCCGGGCGCGATATAAGCATGACCCGGCAGGATGCGATCGCCTTGCTCCGCTTCTTTGACCGAAATTCTGCATAGGCTGTCGAGCCGGCTGGCGAACGATCGGGTGAAGGATTCCGGCATATGCTGCGTGACGAGAATGCCGGGGCAATCCGCCGGCATTCTGATCAAGACCTCTTTGATCGCTTCCGTGCCGCCGGTCGAGGCGCCGATGATAATGAGCTTTTCGGTCGAGGTGATGCGGTTCGCCACGGCGGGCAGCACGGCATCGGCCGACAAGCGCTCCGCCACATGTAGCGGCGAGGTTTTTTTAAGCTTGGCCTTGGCTGCGGCGCGAATTTTATCCACGATCATCTCCCCGTATTCCTGCATGCCGCTCGCGATATCGAGCTTGGGTTTGGTCACGAAGTCCACTGCGCCGAGTTCCAGCGCCTTGAGCGTCACATCCGAACTACGCTCGGTCAGCGACGAAATCATGATGACCGGCGTGGGCCGCAGGCGCATGAGCTTATCCAGAAATTCCAGCCCATCCATCTTGGGCATTTCCACATCGAGCGTGATGACATCCGGGTTGGTCGCGCGGATGATTTCGCGCGCCACCAAGGGATCGGGCGCGACGCCCACTACCTCGATATCCGGCGCCTGCGCCAAAATCTCCTTCAACACGCTGCGGATCAGCGCGGAGTCATCGACGATGACCACCCTGATTTTCGCGCCCGGCGCTTGGCTCATGTGAAGAGTTCCACATCGCCGCTCACTTTTTCGACCACGATGCGCTGCTGGTATTGCTGCTCGCGCTCGGAAATGGTTTCGTTGTGCAGATTGCGCAATTTCTTGACCAGCACCCGCCCGGTTTGCGGGAAGAAATAAACCTTGCGCGGATGCACGTCCAATAAATCTTTCGAGACGACCGGAATTTGCTCGGTTTCCAGATAGCTCAGCGCGAATTCGGCATTGCGCGTGCCGACTTTATGCACCGTAAAACCTTGCATCACATTACCGCCACCGAATAGTTTGGCTTCCAGGCACTGTCGCCGCGCGCCGAGCTTGAGCAAATGGTTGATCAGCATCTCCATGGCATAGGTGCCATAGCGCGTCGAAGTGCTGAGCGGATTGTTCGGATCGGCATCGCAGTGCGGCAACATGAAATGATTCATGCCGCCGATGCCGGTTTCGCGGTCGCGAATGCAAGCCGAGACGCAAGAACCCAACACGGTCACAATCATCATGTCGCGTTTGGTGGCATAGTATTCGCCCGGCAATATCTTCGCCGCTTGGGTATTGAATTGGCGGTCGTAATAGACATTGGGCGTCCCAGGTGCATCGATACCCGCCTCGCCAGGGTTTGCCGATGACGCCCGATTGCGGGACTCGCCAGCCATCAACGCCCCTCGGCGCGATAGGCCCGCTTCTTGGCCGGCTCGGCCAACTCATAGACGGTTTTGTGACGCAATTTGAATAGATCAACCGCGTGGTGAAAGCTCTCGGAATGCCCGGCGAACAACACGCCATCCTCCGTCAGCAGCGGGACGAATTTTTCCAGAATGCCGTGCTGCGTCGGCTTGTCGAAATAGATCATTACATTGCGGCAGAAAATCGCATCGA
>MEQN01000040.1:1315-5243 GCA_001770235.1 Betaproteobacteria bacterium RBG_16_58_11 | reverse complement strand
GCGAACCCCTCCTGCGCACCGCTGCCGCGCATAAAATACTTGCGCAGCATGTCTTCGGGAATTTTGGAAACGCGCTCGAGCGGATATACCCCTTGGCGCGCTTTATCGAGCACGTTGGTATCCAGGTCGGAGGCGAGAATTTTTACATTGTTCGGGATGCCGCCGTACAGTTCCGCCACGGTCATCGCGATCGAGTAAGGCTCTTCACCGGTGGACGAAGCGGAGCACCAGATCGTTACCGCGCCTTTTTTCATGCGCGGCCGCAGGTGCTCTTTCAACATTGGAAAGTGATGCTCCTCGCGGAAGAACGAAGTCAGGTTGGTCGTCAGCGAATTGGTAAACGCTTCCATTTCCACCGGGTCGCCTTGCTCCAGCAAGCGCAGGTACTCTGCGAACGAGCGCAGGCCGGTTGCGCGCAACCTGCGCGCCACCCGGCTGTACACCATATCGCGCTTGATCGGGGAGAGGGAAATGCCGGCCCGCTCGTAAATCAATTTGCGAATCTGCTCGAAATCCTGGTCGGTGAACAGGAACTCGCGCTCATCGCCTGGCACACTCGAGGCGGAAACCACCGGCGCCCGGTCGGGCTTGGATGGGGCGGGCGCGCTCGCGCTTGTCTTAAGCATCGATCAACTCCAAATCCGGACTCATCAACAGCGATTCGATATCGACCAGGATAATCATCCGGTCATCCTTGGCGCCGAGCCCCTGGAGGTACCGGGTATCGAGGGTGGAAGCCATCTCCGGCGGCGGCTTGATTTGCTCCGGGCCGAGGATCGTGACATCCGATACGCCATCGACCACGATGCCGATCACGCGCCCGGCCACATTCAGAATAATCACCACCGTAAACGGGTTGTATTCAGCCGTGCCGAGATTGAATTTGATGCGCAAATCCACGATCGGCACGATCACCCCGCGCAAGTTGATCACGCCCTTGATGAATTCCGGCGTGTTCGCGATATGCGTCACCGCGTCATAGCCGCGGATTTCCTGCACCTTGAGGATGTCGATACCGTATTCCTCCGCGCCGAGCGTGAAAGTTAAAAACTCACGGCCAGCGTCGTTATCCGCTTGATTGGCTGAAGGCGATATTTCACTCATGAGAATCTCTAATTAGTTTCAGCCGCGGGCCATGCGCACCAGCGCCGCCATATCCAAGATCAGCGCCACCTTGCCGTCGCCCATGATGGTGGCCGCGGAAATGCCCCGTACCTTGCGGAAATTCGTCTCCAGGCTCTTGATCACGACTTGATGCTGGCCCACCAACTCGTCCACCAGCAGCGCGGCCTTGGCGCCATCGGATTCGATGACGACCAGAATGCCCTTGCTCGGATCACGCGTCTTGGGTTTGATATTGAATAAGCTATGCAGCGCCATCAACGGTAGATATTCGCCGCGCACATTCACCACGCGGCCTTCGCTCGCCACGGTTTTGACATCGCGCTCCGCCGGTTGCAGCGACTCGATGATGTAATTGAGCGGAATGATGAAAATCTCATCGCCCACCGCGACCGACATGCCGTCCAGAATCGCAAGCGTCAGCGGCAGGCGAATCGTCACGGTGGTGCCTACCCCAGTTTTCGAATCCAGCTCGACCCGCCCGCCCATGCCCTCGATATTCCGCTTCACCACATCCATGCCCACGCCGCGCCCCGAAACATCGGTCACCACCTCGGCGGTGGAGAAGCCGGGCGCAAAAATCAACAGCCACACCTCTTGATCGGTGATGCTATCGCTGACCGGAATGTCTTTCTCTTTCGCCTTGGCCAGGATGCGCTCGCGGCTCAAGCCGCCGCCATCGTCGGAAACCTCGATCACGATATTGCCGCCTTGATGCGAAGCGCGCAGCGTCAGCGTGCCTTTTGGATCCTTGCCTGCGGCGATGCGTTTCTCGGGTGTTTCGATGCCATGGTCGAGGCTGTTGCGCACCAGGTGGGTGAGGGGATCGGCGATTTTCTCGATCAAGCCCTTGTCCAATTCCGTGCCTTCGCCAATCGTGCGCAACTCAACCTGCTTGCCGAGTTTAGTGGCCACATCGCGCACCACGCGCGGAAAGCGGCTGAACACGAAACTGATCGGCATCATGCGAATCGACATCACCGACTCTTGCAGATCGCGGGTATTGCGTTCCAATTGAGAGACGCTATTCAGCAGCACCTCATACAAAGCCGGATCAACGTTGGCGGTGGTCTGCGCCAGCATGGCCTGGGTAATCACCAACTCGCCAACCAAGTTGATGAGTTGGTCCACTTTTTCCACACTGACGCGGATCGAAGAACCTTCCGCATTGGTGGCCGTTGGCATGGGTGTTTTGCCGGGCGCGGCGGCCAAGGGCTTGCTTGGCGCGGCTGCCGCTACTTGCTTGATTTGCTCCATCCCCGGCGCATCGTCGAACAGGCCGAAACCGTCATCGGCTTCCTGCTGCGATTTCAATTCCGCCGGAGAGATGAACAATCCGAAACCGTCGCCTTCCTCCGCCACCGGCGCTTCCTCGGGCGCGCCGGGGTTGCCTTCGAAGAAGCCGAACGCCTCGCGCGCGAATTCGGTTGGATCGATTTCGCCTGTCGCCAGCACGACTTGCTTGAGGCTCACCACGTATTGAATCATTTCCAGCAGATCGGTCTCGGACAGGGACGTGTCGAGCATGATCGACAGATTTTCATTGCCCGATTCTTCCTGTACTTTCAGATCGCCGTTCCCGGCCAGCTCCCGCAGCAGATTTTCCAGCTTGGCTTTCGCCACGCGCTTGAAAGCGAGGTGAAAGCGCGTTCTGCCTTGCCGAGGCGTCACGCTGGGCGGCGGGGCGGCCACTGGCGCGGTGTCTTCGCTGGCCAATTGGGCGAGCACTGCGCAAACATGCGCCACCGTCGTTTCATCCACGCCGGCGCCGCCGCTCCGATGCGCATCCAGTTGGCCTTTCAACACATCGCCGGCTTCCAGAAAGACATCGATCATTTCCTGGCGCAGCGCGAGCTCGCCCTTGCGAATCTTGTCCAGCAGGTTTTCGAGGATATGCGTCACCCCGGTCATATCGGTGAAGCCGAAGGTGCCGCTGCCGCCCTTGATCGAATGCGCGGCGCGAAAAACCGCGTTCAATTCGTCGGGGTCGGGCGCGTTGATATCGAGCTTGAGCAGCAGGCTTTCCATCGAGGCCAGATGCTCCGCGGCTTCCTCGAAGAACACCTCATAAAACTGGCTCATGTCGACAGTCATGGCGAGCCTATAAACCTAAAAATCTTATTTGAACCACGGGGCACACTGGGTACACGGGGAGAACAAATTTACCGTGTTTGAAGGGGTTTGGGAGATACCCCATTGGGTGAAAATCCGAATTTTTGTAACCCATTGAATTCCCCGTGACCCCCGTGTGCCCCGTGGTTAAAGTGCTTTTCAAGGATAAATTGATCATGTTTGGCGATGGAGAAGAATAGTCACGGCATTCAGCCGATGACCTTTTTCACCACATCCATCAATTTTTGCGGGTCGAACGGCTTCACCAGCCAGCCGGTTGCCCCGGCGGCTTTGCCTTGCGATTTCATCGTATCGCCGGCCTCGGTGGTCAGCACCAGGATCGGCGTGTTCTTGTACTGCGGCATGGCGCGCAGCGACTTGATCAGCGTGATGCCGTCCATCTTCGGCATATTCTGATCGGTCAGCACCAGATTGAAAGGCTTGGCTTTGGCTTTGTTCAGGCCATCCTCGCCGTCCACCGCTTCCACCACCTCGTAGCCCGCGCCCTTGAGAGTAAAGGCCACCATCTGCCGGATGGAAGTCGAATCGTCTATTGCCAGAATTGTTTTTGCCATGGGATTTCCTCTATGCCGCGCGGTTAAAACAAATCGACGTCACCCGACGCCATCCTGCCCTGGGAGACCGGCCCCGCGCCGGAAGGGCCGAGCGCACCGGCTTGCGCCAGCACCGTTTG
>MEQN01000040.1:258-1303 GCA_001770235.1 Betaproteobacteria bacterium RBG_16_58_11 | reverse complement strand
ATATCGGCTCAAATCCGGCAAGCCTTGAATCGGCGCCGGCGCCTCGCGCACCCGCTCCATCTCTTGGAGCGTATGCGACATGGCCGCGATACGATCGTTTACCCGCGCGATCAACTGCGTGGCCAGGTCTTGAAATTGGAGCGAGGTCACCGTCGCGCGCACTTCGCCTTCCACTTCCTTGGCGATGCCGGTGATTTGATCCACCGCGCCGGTCATCTTGTGATTGATGTCCTGCACATACTCCAGCATGCCCTCCACGCGCTGCTTCGAGTTCAGCGCAAACTGCATATCCTTCGAAGCCATGCCGTTGATGGCATGCTCGGCTGCCTGCACCGAGCCATGCACGCCGCTCATGTAACCGCGTATCTGTTCGGAGAAATGGCTGGAACGCATCGACAGATTGCGCACCTCATCCGCCACCACCGCGAAGCCGCGGCCGGATTCGCCCGCGCGCGCCGCTTCAATCGCCGCATTCAACGCCAGCAAATTGGTTTGTTTTGAAATCGAATCGATCTCGCCCAGCACGCCCAGAATGGTTTTCACGCGCGCGATGATGTCATCCATCATCCCCACCAGCTCCATCCCCACGCGGCTGGTGTCCACGGTGGTATCGACAAACACCGAGAGCGTATTGGAAATCTCCTGCACAAAAGCTTCGAAGCTGACCGATTTGACGTCGTCCTGATCCGCATCGCTCCGGTTGCGGTCGGCCAGATGCAGCGCCAGGCGCTGTTGTTCGCGGGTATGGCCTTCCAGGCTGGTGAAGCTCGACACCAGCTTGTCCACCGCATCGTTCAAGAGGCCGCGCACCTGCTCCAATTCCTGGCCGGATTGCGCATGCTGCGTAATGAAATTCTCCGTCAGGCTGCTCAACAGAAGATCGATATCTTGCCGCACCTCGGCCACCTCCGCGCCGGCGTGCGCGGCCACGTTCGAGTGCCGCGTTTCCACGCGGCCGATCAGCGCCAGGCTGATTGCCGCCAGCGCGGCGAAGCTAACGCCGAATACCGCCCAAGCGCCGGCGCCCGCATGCAGCGAAATATCC
>MEQN01000040.1:0-125 GCA_001770235.1 Betaproteobacteria bacterium RBG_16_58_11 | reverse complement strand
TGCCGCAATCAAAAATTGCCGCCACGCCATGAATGATGTCCGCATGGCCGCGCAAGCAAATGTTCTAACGGCATAAATCCGGAAAAACTTTAGCCCGGACTTGTATTGCTAAGCACATGAAATGT
>MEQN01000039.1:16295-16538 GCA_001770235.1 Betaproteobacteria bacterium RBG_16_58_11 | reverse complement strand
CTATTGAGGCACTCACCCAATAAACCCCCGGCTTTGCCGGGGGTCACTTAATTTCCATCGTGATAGTGGATCGGAGGAGGAGCGGGGGGTGTCATTGCAGCAATATCGGCCCGGCATCAAGCTTGGTGCTTGCGCTCCTCTTTCTTGGCTTTTTTAGCAGCCTTTTTTTCCTTCACTGTTTTTACCGGTTCTTTCTTGCCTTCTTTCTTGGTGTCCTGGTTTTTGGCCATGATTTATCCTCCA
>MEQN01000039.1:14849-16263 GCA_001770235.1 Betaproteobacteria bacterium RBG_16_58_11 | reverse complement strand
GCATTAAGCTCAAACCACCAAGGTGGGGGATTTCTCCCCGTAGGTAGATACGGAATGCCAGTTTACCCGTGTAAAATGACTTTATCAGCCGCGGCCCGGCAAGCCTCGCCAACCGAGCGTCATAGTCGATTGATTAAATATGGAAATTACAGTTTTTCCGGCAATTGCCGATATTCTGTCATCGACACGTGTTTTGAATAAATTGTCGAACCCTGGAGTGCTGACAGACCACGCAGATGACTGAAGAAAAATCCGCTTCACCAACTGATAAGCAAGTCGAATGGGAGCGCGTGCATCAAGCGCGTTCCCACCACGATCCATTGCTGGAATGTTTGGTGATGGTCGCGCGCCAGCATGGGCGGCCGTCAACCCATGACGCGCTCGCCGCGGGCTTGCCGCTCGAAAATCATTTGCTCACGCCTTCTCTGTTTGCCCGGGCCGCGCGCCGCGCCGGCCTGGCCAGCAAAATCGTGCGCCGCAAGTTGGAGCAGATTGACGATACGTTTCTTCCCGTAGTGTTGCTGCTTGAAGGTCGCCAAGCATGCCTACTCATGGGCTGGGATGAGAAGCGGGAAAATGCACGAGTAGTGATGCCGGATTTGGGCGAGGCAGGGATAGAGATGCCGCTGCAACAACTCGCGGCGCGCTATACCGGTTCGGCCATCTTGGTTCGGCCAAAATTTCATTTTGACCTTAGGGCGCCTGAAGTCGGCAAAGTCAAACGCCGCCATTGGTTCTGGGGGGCGATGGCGGAGAATATTCCCATCTACCGCGATGTGCTGTTCGCCGCCGGCTTGATCAATGTTTTCGCGTTGGCCTTACCCATGTTCACCATGAATGTGTATGACCGGATCGTGCCGAACCAAGCGATGGAAACGCTGTGGTTGTTGGCCCTGGGCATGGTCTTGGTGCTGTTCGCCGACCTGATGCTACGCACCATGCGCGGCTATTTCATCGACCAGGCGAGTAGCCGGGTAGATATCGACCTTTCTTCTCGCATCATGGAACGCGTGCTCGGTATCCGATTAGAAAATCGACCGGTCTCCGCCGGATCGTTCGCGTCCAATTTGCGCTCGTTTGAAACGGTGCGCGATTTCATTGCCTCTTCCACCGTCACCGCGCTGATTGATGTGCCGTTTGCCTTGCTGTTTTTAATTGTCATTGCGTGGATCGATTGGCCGATGTTGTTCCCCGGCATAATTGGCATGGGCCTGGTGATCACCTATTCGCTCATGGTGCAGGGCAAGATGCACGACCTCGCCGAAACCACCTATCGCGCCGGCGCCATGCGCAATGCCAGTTTGGTTGAGGCGCTGGTCGGCCTGGAGACGCTCAAAGCGCTCGGTGCGGAAGGCGTGATGCAACGCAAATGGGAGCGTAGCGCTGCGTTTTTGTCACGCGTTTCGACGCAACT
>MEQN01000039.1:13492-14815 GCA_001770235.1 Betaproteobacteria bacterium RBG_16_58_11 | reverse complement strand
ATGTGGATTCAGCAATTTACGACCATCGCGCTGATCGTGATTGGCGCCTACCGCATCGGTATGGGGGAGCTGACGCTGGGCGGGCTCATCGCCTGCTCCATGTTGGTTTCCCGCGTCATGGGCCCGCTGAGTCAAATAGCGGGCTTGATGACCAACTACCATAACGCGGTCACGTCATTGGCCTCGCTCGATAAAATTATGGCGCAAGAAGTAGAGCGCCCGGAGGATGCGAATTTCGTCAGCCGCCCGCATTTCACCGGCGAAATCGAATTCAAGGATGTGAGTTTCAACTATCCGGCGGATGAGGGAAACGCGCTCAAGAACGTATCGCTGCATATCCGCCCCGGTGAACATATTGCGCTACTAGGCCGTGTCGGCTCGGGCAAAACCACCTTGCAAAAACTCATACTGGGTCTGTATCGGCCCAGCTCCGGCGCGATCTTGATTGACGGGGTGGATAGCCGGCAGCTCGATCCAGCCGAGCTGCGCCGCAGTATCGGCTATGTGCCGCAGGATGTAACTTTGTTCTACGGCAGCCTGCGCGAAAATATTGTGATGGCGTCTCCGCATGTGGATGATGCTGCTTTGTTGGCGGCGGCGCAGATTAGTGGCATTAGCGACTTTGTCGATAGCCACCCACGCGGCTTCGATATGGTGGTGGGTGAGCGGGGCGAGTCGCTCTCGGGCGGCCAGCGGCAGGGCGTGGCGATTGCGCGTGGTGTAGTGAATGACCCGCCGATTTTATTGCTCGACGAGCCAACCGGCTCGATGGACTTTTCCAGCGAAGAAACCATCAAAACCCGGATACGCGAATTCGCGGTCAACAAAACCATGTTGGTGATCACGCATCGCACCTCGCTGTTTGATCTGGTCGATCGCATTATCGTTGTGGATAACGGCAAGATCGTGGCCGATGGACCCAAGGCACAAGTGATCGAGGCCTTGCGTCAAGGACGCATCGAGAGATCGAAATGAGCGACGAGCAGCCCCGTTTGGGATTCCTTCAGCGGACCGTGCTAGCGCCTGGCTTGAGCCAGCGCGGCAGCAAATTGTTTGATCGCGTAATCGCTTATTGGATTCCACCCCCGCAAACGGATGAAGAAGTGGATTGGGTGAGCGACGCCGACTGGGCGCGTTTGCGCCAAGCGCCCTTGCGCGCGCGTTTTTTATTGCGCTGGTTGGGCGGGCTCGTGGTGCTGTTTTTGTTATGGGCCGCGATCGCGCAGGTAGATGAGGTCACGCGCGGCACCGGCAAAGTGACGCCGTCGCGCCAAGTGCAAGTGATTCAGGCAGTGGATGGCGGCATCATCTCTGAAATCCTGG
>MEQN01000039.1:13127-13441 GCA_001770235.1 Betaproteobacteria bacterium RBG_16_58_11 | reverse complement strand
CCACCCGCTTTACTTCCTCGGTGCGCGAAAATCGCGTGCAGTATTTGGCTATGTTGACTAAGGCCGCGCGCCTGCGCGCCTTGGCCGAAGGCAGCGCATTCGAGGCGCCGCCTGAAGTGGTTAAAGAAGATCCCGCATTGCTCGAACAAGAGCGCAGCTTGTATAACGCCAAGCGCAATGAGTTGGATGCCCAACTGGGTATCGCACGCCAGCAATTAGCGCAGCGCAATCAGGAGCTGGTCGAGGTTCGTTCGCGTCGTGAGCAAGCTGGGCAAAGTTACGATTTAACCGCGAAGGAACTCGCCATGACCAAA
>MEQN01000039.1:11430-13089 GCA_001770235.1 Betaproteobacteria bacterium RBG_16_58_11 | reverse complement strand
GCGACGTGGGCCGCTATCGGGGCGAGCGCGATCAAGCCGCGGCGCAGCTTGTGCGGATTCAAGCCTCCATTTCCGAAGCTTCGCGCAAGGTGCAGGAACAAGAGATTACTTTCCGCAATTTGGCGCGCAACGAATTTGCCGAAACCATGGCCAAATTGAATAGCCTGTCCGAAGGCAGCACGGCCCTGAGCGACCGGCTGACGCGCGCGGCGGTGAAATCGCCGGTCAAAGGCACGATCAAACGCTTGCTCGTCAATACCGTGGGCGGCGTGTTGCAGCCGGGCAAGGAAATCGTGGAAATCGTGCCCTCCGATGATGCGCTCTTGCTCGAGGCGCGCATTTTGCCCAAAGACATTGCCTTCCTGCACCCCGGCCAAAAAGCCTTGGTGCGCTTCACGGCTTATGACTATGCAGTGTTTGGCGGGCTGGATGCGGTGGTCGAGCATATCGGTGCGGATACCGTGACCGACGATAAAGGTAATGCGTTTTATGTGGTGCGGGTGCGTACCCTGAAATCCAGTATTGGTAAAAACCTGCCCATCATCCCTGGCATGGTGGCGGATGTGGACGTGATGACCGGCAAGAAGAGCGTGCTTTCCTATCTCCTGAAACCGGTCATACGCGCCAAATCCTATGCCTTAACCGAGCGCTAATGGCATGAAGCGGCAGCTATTCCTTACCGACCGAGCCGAACCCCTGCCACGCTGGCGCGAAGCCTTTCCTGCTGCGGAAATATTGGCTTACCCCATTCCCGGTACGCTAATTGCTAATCATCTTGATAAAGCGGTTATTTGGCTGCATATACAGACAGAAGCCAAGGATTTGGCCGAGCGAATCAGGAGTGTGAAAGCAATGGCGGCAGGGTGTCCCGTGGTGGTGCTCAGCAATCTCCCCAGCAATGAGGAAGGCTTGATGGCGTTTTCAGCCGGCGCGGCCGGTTACTGCAATGCGCTGGCCATCCCCGATGTGCTGCGCCAAGTCTCGACCGTGGTTGAGCAGGGCGGGCTATGGGTAGGCCAGGACTTAATGCAGCGCTTATTTACCGCGCTGACGGCGCGCGCAGCACCCGTGCAAACGGCGCTGGCGGCATTGAGTACGCGCGAACATCAGGTTGCCCAAGCGGTTGCTCGGGGCGGAACCAACAAAGAAATCGCCCGCGCCATGGGCATCACCGAGCGCACCGTCAAAGCCCATCTCACCGCCATCTTTGAAAAGCTGGAGGTGCGTGACCGGCTACAACTCTCCCTGGTCGTCAACGGTGTCGAAACGCTGGCACCCGCTCCCCATAAAATTCCCGCCTGATTGTACTTCAGTCCAATACGCTGGCTGAAAATCCAGCCGCTAACAAACGTAGAGCCAACTTGGAATATGGCCCCAGCCGGGCCGCTTTTAACGATTTAGGATAAACATCATGGATGCAACCGTAAAAACCCCACAAGCCATCGCAACTGTTCTATTCGTCGAAGGGCAAGCCTTTGCGCGCAACCCGAGCGGCGGCATGCGCGCCTTAAAGGCCGGCGATGTCCTGCTCGAAGGCGACACGATTGTCACCATGCCCGGCGGCCAGGTTCAGTTGGCATTCTTGGATGGCCAGCTCCTCAATGTACTACCCAATGAAACCTTCAAACTCGGGGCTGAAGTGTCTACCACAACGCGGCC
>MEQN01000039.1:10710-11299 GCA_001770235.1 Betaproteobacteria bacterium RBG_16_58_11 | reverse complement strand
GCAATTCGTTTGTACGACTGATGCGGATTGCGGAAGGGGTGACGGGGCTTGAGTTTCCGAATGCGCCCCAGCAACCCCCAGTTGAATTTCCAACATTTGATGGTGGTGTTGCTCAGGTCGATACCCCTCCCACGGCGGCCCCCCCTATCGTAAGTGTTCCAGGTGATACCACCGCGCCGGTGATCGGCGCACAAAGCTTCAGCTATGCAGAAAACCGCCTGGCCGGGGCCAGCGTGGCCACGGTGGTGGCGACCGACAGCGTCGGCGTCACGGCGTATCGCTTCAGCGCCACCGGCACCAACACCAGCGCCGATGGTTTTTACAGCATCGACAACAGCGGCGTGATCACGATCACCGCGGCTGGCGCGGCGAGCGCGGTCAACGACTTTGAACTGGGCACCAACAGCGGCGTGTACAGCGTGAGCGCGCTGGATGCGGCGGGCAACAGCAGCAGCGCCGCCATCACCCTGAACGAAACCGACCTGGACGACAGCGCGCCGGTGATCGGCGCACAAAGCTTCAGCTATGCAGAAAACCGCCTGGCCGGGGCCACCGTGGCCACGGTGGTGGCGACCGACAGCGTCGGCGT
>MEQN01000039.1:9643-10546 GCA_001770235.1 Betaproteobacteria bacterium RBG_16_58_11 | reverse complement strand
AGCAGCAGCGCCAACATCACCCTGAACGAAACCGATGTCAATGAAGCCCCTGTGAATACCGTCCCCGGCGCGCAGAGCACGAGTGAAGACAGCGCGCGCGTGTTCAGCACGGCCAACGGCAACGCCATCAATGTGGCTGATGTGGATGGCGGGAGCTTGACCACGACGGTTAGCGTGACCAACGGCAGCTTAACGGCAGTGGCCTTTGCCGGTGCCACCATCAGCAACAACGGCACTGGCTCGGTGACCATTAATGGCACGGCAGCGGCGATCAATGGTGCCCTCAATGGCCTGTCCTATGTCAACACGGTGGACTACAACGGCAGTGCGACGCTGACGGTCCTGACCAGCGACGGCAGCTTGACCGACAGCGACACGATCGCGATTACGGTAACCCCAGTGGCCGACATCGTGGCCGATAGCGCAAGCACGGCGGAAGACAACGCGGTCACCATCAACGTGCTGGGCAACGACACTTTTGAAAACCCCGGCCGCACGATTACCGCGGTCAACGGCAGCGCGATTACCGACGGTGGTGCTGCGATTGCGGTGACCAACGGTAGCGTCGCGCTGGTGAGTGGGCAACTGGTGTTCACGCCGACGGCCAACTTCAACGGTGTGGTGCCGACCTTCACCTACACGGTGACGTCTGGTGGGATGACCGAGACGGCCAATGTCAACGTGACGGTGACGGCGGTCAATGATCTGCCGAGCGGCAGTGATAACACCTTCACCACCAATGAAGACACCACCTACACCTTCTCCAGCGCGAGCTTCGGCTACAGCGACGTGGAAGGCAGCGCGCTGGCCTCGGTGCGGATTGATGCCTTACCCGGGTCGGGCAGCTTGCTGCTGTCGGGGGTTGCGGTGACGGCGGGCCAAGTAATTAGCGCTGCCAACTTG
>MEQN01000039.1:9060-9634 GCA_001770235.1 Betaproteobacteria bacterium RBG_16_58_11 | reverse complement strand
CGCCAGCGGCACGGGCTACGCCAGCTTCAGCTTCTCGGTGAACGACGGCAGCGGCTTTGATGCCACCCCGAACAGCATCACCATGAACGTGGCGGCGGTAGCCGACACCCCCCAATTGATCACACCGGGCCAGTTAAATGCCTTGGTTGCGGGTGTAAATAGCATCAGCACCACAGCCGCTGAGTCGAATGCCAACCTGGCCGGCGCGATCGGCCTACCGTCCGCCACCCTCAATAGCTTCGATCCGCCGCCCGGACCTGGCACCAACGATCCAGGCCCGGTAAATGTCAACGATGGCGCGCTGACCAACTACAACTACACCCTGTCATCCGGTACCTCCGTGGTTTTCAACTGGGCGTTCACCAATGGCGAGAACTTAGCCAGTGAAATCGACAACGGCTTCAACGATATTGTGGTGCTCGTGATTACCAATCCGGACGGTACACAGACGAGTACGTTGATTACATCGTCTGAGCAAGCAGGCCCCGCGACGAACTCCTCCGGCGCCTATACCTTTACCGCCGCGACGGCGGGTAGCTACCAGTTCTCCTGGTTGGTGCTCAATGCAAGAGAT
>MEQN01000039.1:3081-9036 GCA_001770235.1 Betaproteobacteria bacterium RBG_16_58_11 | reverse complement strand
CATCGCTTTTCAGATCGGCGCGAGCACTTTCGGCACGCCGGTCGAGTTTCCACTTTCTACAGCGCTTGTGGATACGGATGGCTCAGAGACGCTGTCGGTCACCGTTGCGGGTGTTCCGGCGGGTGCAGGCTTCAGCGCGGGCACTGACCTGGGGGGCGGAATTTGGTCTTTCACGCCGGCTCAACTCAATGGGCTCACCTTTCTGCCGGCTGACGGCTATACCGGAACGGTCAACCTGACCGTTACTTCGACAGCGACCGAGACGAGCAACGGTAGCACCGCCTCGACAACACAGACTGTTGCGGTGACCGTGGCGGAAACGACCAACACGATCACCGGTACGGTCGGCAATAATAATCTCACCGGAACAGCCAACAATGATCACCTCCAGGGATTGGCGGGCAACGACACGCTGTCGGGCGGGACCGGCGACGACCTTATCTATGGCGGAACCGGCAACGATACGCTGAACGGCGATGACGGCAATGACAGACTCTACGGCGGTGCGGGAACGGACACGCTAAATGGCGGCAACGGCAACGACACCCTAATCGGAGGCGCCGGTAACGACGCGCTCACCGGCGTCGTCGGCAGTGATGTATTCCGTTGGGAACTGGCCGATCAGGGCACCGTGGGTGCGCCCGCCACGGACACCATCGCCGACTTCAGCACCGCGCTTCCCGCGTCTGGAGGCGATATTCTCGACCTGCGCGATTTGCTGGTGGGGGAGAGCCATTCCGGTTCTTCGCCGGGTACGCTTGACGACTTCCTGCATTTCGAAAAATTGGGCGCTAACACCATCGTGCATATCAGCACGAATGGCGGTTTTTCCGGTGGATTTAGCGCTGCGCTAGACGATCAGCAGATCACATTGACAGGCGTTGATCTGGTGACCGGTTTCGCCAATGACAACGCCATCATTACCGATCTGTTGTCCAAGAGTAAATTGATTACCGACTAAAGCGGGAGAAACGATGACTTATATCGTGCGCGGTGAACACGGTCGCATTGTCACTGCCAGTAATGCGCCGCTCGATGGCCAATGCGAGCAGGTGGCGGCCGATTCGCCTGAGTTGCGGGCATTTATCGAAGACCTCGCCGGCGAAAACAATGTCTTCGAATCGTCGGATATGAAAATGATTCGGGCGATCGAGGACGTGATCGATCTGCTGATTTCCAAGAATGTGATTTGCATCACCGACCTGCCTGCTGCGGTGCAAACCAAATTAATGGAGCGCCGCTCATTGCGCCACTCGCTGAATGCGTTGAATCTAATCGGCGAGGATGAGCAAGGCCTCATCTGATTCGGGATATCATTTCGACACGGCCGGCCCAGTCGCAGCGTCGAAGCCGAGTTGTGGCAACAGCGCAAGTTCTGCCTCGGTCTGCACCCCTTCCGCGATCACGGTAATACCGAAGGTGCGTGCCATTTTGCATAATCCCTTGAGCAATTCTTGATTGCCAGTGTGCTGGTCGATCGCCCGCACCAAGCTGCTGTCTACTTTCAGATAATCCAAGCCCAGATCGGCCAGTTGCGCCAGATCGCTCAAGCGTTGACCGGCATGTTCGATGCCAACGCGGCAGTGCAAGGCTTTGAGCGTGCGGGCCAAATCACGGAATGCTTCCAATTGGCGGAAGGCGCCATATTCCGAGACTTCGATCCAGAGTCTTGCGCACAGATCGGGATGTTGGTTGAGTAGGCTCGACAAGCGATTGTGAAAGCCCCAATCGGCAATGGTGTCAGTAGATAAATGCACGGCAAGGTCGCCTGGTATGGATTGCAGTGTGTCCAAGGCCAGCCGAATGACTTCAAAATCGATTGTGGATGAGAGCTTGAGTCGTGCCGCCATGGGGATAAAATCGCCTGCCACCAGCCATGGCCCCTCTAGTGTGGTTTGTAAACGCACCATGCTTTCTTGATGCAAGGATTGACCGGATGGGGTGCGCACGGGGAAAAATACGAGCTTTAAGCGCTTTTCGGTAATGGCCGTGGTGAGCAGATTGCGCCATGCATCGGCCGAGCGGGCGAGGGGTTCTTCCCCCTCATCAGTAGCATGCCAGCCATTGGGGCCCTTTGCTTCGGCCGTAGCGAGTGCCTGATCGGCAGCCGCCAAGAGCGTAGTTATTTCGTCACCGCGGCGGTAACGAATCGCGCCGACGTGGAAATGATCTTTCACTGTCGGCCAATCCGCTGCCAGCTGCTGGCTTAACAGAACGACGATTTTCTCGGCCATGTCGGCAATGGCTATTGCATCGGGCGCCAGCAGCGCGAAGTCCGTGCCATTCAAGCGTGCCGCGATGTGGCCAGTATGTTGCGCACAATGCGCATTCAAAAATGTGGCGACCTGCTGTAGCAGTAAATCGGCTTTTCCATGACCCACATGGCGATTGATTTCGCCCAAATCCGCCATCCGCACAAATAACAACACACCCACCGGCGCGGCATCCTCACTCGCCAGTGTCGCCTGCAGCAGATTCATAAAAGCATCGCGGTTGGGTAAACCCGTGACGGCGTCGTGATTGATCTTGCGCCGCAAATGGTCGAGCCGCTCGGCTTCCTCCGCGAACATTTGTTTGAGCCGGGCGACCATCTGGTTCATGGCGCGCACCACGCTCTTTAATTCGGGCGTGCGTGGTTCGCTGAGCGTGGTGAATCGGCGCTCGCTGATCGCCTGTGCCTGACCCACTACTTGATTGAGCGGGCGCACGATCATTCGCAGCAGAAGCATACCAATCACCCCGGCCAGGAAACCGGCTGCAAGCAGCCAGCCTAATAACTTGAGCGCACCGCGCCAGAGCTCACGGTAGGCATAGCGGCTGTGGCTGGACACGGTCAGTGTGCCCAGTTGACGCCAACCATCTTGTACCTGGGCAATACCCGGTGTGGTGCGGATGGGAAAAACTCGCGCAAACCACACCGGTGCACCGAGCGCTTCGCCGGCGTATGTACGCTCCACGATGATGCGATGCGCAGGGTCGGTGAGGCGAATCTCCTGGTAATGCCCGGTGTCGAATTGCGCTGACACCAAGAGTTCTATCGCGGTTGGATCTTTATCCGGCAGCTGCGATAGCGTGAGCGCCAAGGCGCCGGCGTTGTCCAGGTTTTTGATGGAGAGCTGCTGCTCCAAATAAGCACGCGCCGTTAGCACGCTGACTAGGAAGCTGCCGATGAAGATAACAAGCATCATGCTGATTACGGCTAGCCAAAGTTGTCGAAAGAGTGACATGGTCTGCGTCTCCTAATCTAAATCAGTAAAGTAAGGGGTCATTGCGTTATTCATTCCAATCCCTCTGCCTGCATGCGCGTAATCACATCGCGCCAGCGCGACAAACGGGCGGTGGGGTTGGCGGTTGAGCCGGCCGCCTGTCCGACCCACAAGCCATCGCTGTTGAAACTGAATACCGGTTGTAGATCGCTACGATGCGAAGCGGAACGGATATCGGTAATCAAATTATCCAAGACGAGCGGTTCCTCGCCGGGCGTGGCGTAATAGCCAAGCACCATATGCGCCTGGCTGATGCTGCTATGTGGCCCGCCGATCTTGGCGCGCACATAGATGAGCCGCATGCGTTCAATCGGCACGTCGAGCAATTTCAGGGTCACATATTTTGCGATGGTAAAGTCTTCGCAATCGCCTGCACCGCGCCCCAGGGTTTCCAGCGGTGTGGCCCAATAATCCGCTGCGCCCCAGATTTCCGCATCCTCTCGGAAGGCGATGCGGCGGTTGAAGAACGCGTTTACGCGTTTAATTTTTTCCGGATCCGGCAGCCCATGCGCTTCACGCAATAGGGTGCGCCACTGCTGCACATTTTGCGTCCCCGTCGTGCCATAGCGTTGTTGCGCGAGCAGGAGCATTTTGTCTAGGTCGGGCGCCGCACCGACCGTAAACCCAATACCGATTAATACCAGCCCTGTTGTTAGGTACAATCCCTTTCGAAGAGATCCCCAAAACGGAAAACCCGCGCGGTTTGTTAACCAAGCGCCTGGAGATGGCAAGCCGACAGTTTCATTGAGCAAGGCAAAATCCTGCATGCATGTCCTGCCAGCGACAGGGTGTATGGGGCGCCGAATGCAGTTTTGAACCCCTTGAATATGACACGCGGGCGTTATCCCATGAATTTATGTGGTAATTTGGCAAATTGGTGGTATAGAATTTGCTAATTAACCAATTCATCGGATTCTCACAAAGAATTCTTAAGGGCTAACCGCTTCTGCTCGAAAGTATATAAATAGGACTGAATAAGCAAATGAGAAGTTTTCTGTTTTTTAAGGGCATCTTGGCGCTATATCTCGGCCTGGCCGGGTTGCCGGCGCAAGCTGTCACGCTGAGCGAAGCCGCGCAGCAGGCGGTACTACAAAATCCTGAAGTGCAGGCGCGTTGGCGCGCTTTTAACGGCACCCTGGCGCAGCAAGATGCCGCCCGCGGGGGCTATTTTCCGCGCGTGGATATCACCGCCGGCGCCGGCCGCGAGCATTTGGAACAGCCGAATCAAGCGGATAAGGACTTTAACCGCCGCAGCTTATCCGCCAGCTTGAACCAAATGCTGTTTGACGGTTTTGCCACCCGCAGCGAGGTGAGGCGCCTGGGGTATTTGAAGTTGGTGCGTTACTACGAATTGCTCGATATCTCAGAAAACACCGCATCTGAAGCGAGCCGTGCTTATTACGATGTGCTGCGCTACCGCAAATTAGTTAAGTTGGCCGAAGATAACTACGGCCAACATCGCTTGTTGTTCGATCAAATGGAGCAGCGCGTAAAAGCCGGCGTAGGGCGGCGCGTGGATTTCGAGCAAGCGGGTGGCCGTCTGTCTCTCTCTGAATCCAATCTTTTGACAGAAGTGACGAATCTTCATGATGTCAGCGCCCGGTATCAGCGCATCGTGGGCGAACTGCCGCCGACTGATATGGCCGAACCAGCATTACTGCAAACAGGTGTGCCCCCCACGTCTAACGCCGCCGTATTGGAGGCGATCAAACAAAGCCCGGTGATCAGCGCGGCGATTGAGAATATTCGTTCATCCCAGATGGATCAGGATGGCCGCAATGCCGGCTTTATGCCGCGGGTCGAATTGCGTGCGCGCCAAGATTTGGACCACAACCGCGACGGTATATTGGGCAGCCGCCAAGATCGCGTGGTGGAGATGGTGCTCAATTACAACCTGTTTCGCGGCGGTTCCGATTCGGCCTTGAAGCGCCAAGCGGCGGAGAATCTGAATGCATCAAAAGACCTGCGCGATAAAGCCTGCCGCGATGTGCGCCAGACCTTGGCGATCGCCTATAACGATACGCAGCGGATCGCCGAGCAACTGCGTTATCTCGACGCGCATCAACTGGCTGCGGAAAAAGCGCGTGATGCTTACCGTAAGCAATTCGATATCGGCCAACGTACCTTGCTCGATCTGCTGGATACCGAAAATGAATTGTTTCAAGCACGCCGAGCGCATGTGAATAGCACGTATGACCATGGCGCCGCCTATGCGCGCACCCATGCGGCGATGGGCACGCTACTGGCAGCCCTCAATTTACGACGCATCGAGACGCCTGCTCCGAGTGAAATGGGGGAAGACCCGTTTGAAGTCGATCCGGCGACGGCCTGTCCCCCGCAAACGCCAGTCACGCTGGTCGTGGATAAACCCGCGGCGGTGGCACGGATTGCTGCGCTTAACCCCTTACCGCAACCGGTTCCAGCCCCGGTCGCCAAACCGGTGGTCGTGTCCGATGAAGAGCAGATTCGCACAGCGATTAAAGACTGGATCACCGCATGGGCGAAAAAAAATGTCGATGCCTACCTGGCGTTCTATTCGCCCGGGTTTGCGCCTGCCGGTGGCGGCGTGCGCGAGTCGTGGGTCAAACAACGCACACAGCGTCTCGCCCAGCCGGGGACCATCGAGCTAACGATCGACAATCTGAATGTGCGCCTGACCGGAGCGGATGCCGCCGTCAGCGAATTCCGC
>MEQN01000039.1:2514-3073 GCA_001770235.1 Betaproteobacteria bacterium RBG_16_58_11 | reverse complement strand
CTACCGCTCGGACGCGTACCAGGATGTCGTGAGCAAAATCCTCCACTGGCGGCGCGAAGCCGGGCGCTGGATGATTACGCAAGAGATTGCCGGTAAGTAAGATCGCTAACCCCGTGTTTTTCTGTGTGAATTCTGTGCGCCTTACGGGGACGCGGAATTTTTCCGGCTCATTCCGTACCTCGCTACGGTTTTTCTGCTAAAGCTTTTTCAAAACCATCCGATTACTGAGCGTGAACCCGTTGATCTCATGATCACTCGGGTTCGACATCGCAACGGGCAAACCCATCGAAAGATGGGGACGCAAAATTTCCGGTCTAAGGGGCAGCGCCCTAGGATAGCGGGATTGCTAGATGTCGAAAGCGCGCACGCGCTTCCTGCCGTCCAGCTTTCCACGCTTCCCCCAACCGGTTGTGAAAATACGCTTGCGGCAACATCCGCAAGCGATTGGCAGCAGGGGAAGATCATGAGCGACACCGAGCAAAGCAGCATCCTGGACGCCTTGGCGGAATCCAGCAAAGGCCCCAGCCCGAGCGATCTGCGCATCATCGAGCGTTGCCGC
>MEQN01000039.1:0-2439 GCA_001770235.1 Betaproteobacteria bacterium RBG_16_58_11 | reverse complement strand
GAAGGCGGTTCAGATCGAGATCCAACATCTCTATCTCGAAGCGATGACAATCGCGCGCGATAAGCGCTCGATTATCGAGCATGGCTTCCGCCTGCATTTCATCCGCAATTTCAATGCCGCGGTGCGCGGAGAACAAAGTAAACATAATAGTTCGAATGACGATGCGGACAGCGAATTCGGCCTAGTCGCGCCGGATGAGCTTGAAGAGTCCATCGCGATCCAGGAAATGTCCGCCAAGCTGAAAGGCAATTGCCGCGAGGGATTGTTTGGCCTGGACAAGCGCATGGGCGTGCTGCTGCATGATCCGGATTTGGAATCGCACAAAAATCCCCTCGGCTCGGATGTGTTGGCGAATGCTTTTTTGGAAGCGTGCCGGGAAACCGAAGCGAGCCTCAAGGTGCGCCTGCTGTTTGTCACCATGTGGGATAAGCACATGCAGAACGGCGCGGTTTCCATGTACCAAGAGGTGAATCAATACCTGGTGGAGAAAGGCATCCTGCCAAAAATCAAGCGCGAGATTAAGCGCCAAGGCATGTCCCAGGCGGTAGAAATCATGGCGGCTGCGGTTGAAGCCATGGCGGTTTCGGAAGACGAAGGCGAACTGTTCAGCACCATGCAGCACCTCATGAGCGCGGCGATGGCGCGCGGCACGCTGCCCGGCATGGCGCAAGGCGCTTACGCGATGCAGGGGGTGCCAGGGATGCCGGTTGGCGGCATGGCTCAGGGTTCGGTGATTGGCGGCGTACCAGGTGGCATGCCGGGAGGTATGGCGGGTGGCGCGCCCGGCATGGCGGCGGGCATGTTGCTTGCCCACAACCCGATCGTGCTGACCCAGTTGACGCAATTGCAGCACGGCGATGCCGGGGTGTTGGGCGCCGGCGTGGCGGTCGATGCCGCCGGTTTGGTCGCGGGCAATGTGAGCATCCTGCGCGACTTGAAACATACCGAGCTTGGGGCATCACTCGGGTCGGTGGATGCGATGACCATCGACATCGTGGCCATGTTGTTCGATTTTATTTTCGAGGATAAACAAGTGCCGGATCCGATCAAGGCCTTGATGGGCCGGCTGCAAATCCCGGTACTGAAAGCGGCGATGCTGGATCAGGCCTTCTTCTCCAAGAAAAGCCATCCTACGCGGCGCTTGCTCAATATCGTGGCGGAAGCAGCCATTGGTTGGGATGAGACGATCGGCCACGAATCTCCGCTGTACCGGAAAGTAGAGGGCATCGTGCAGCGCATCCTCGATGAATTCGAGGACAACCTTGTGGTATTTGAACGCGCGCTGGACGATTTCGAGCGCTTTTTGGAAGAGCAAGAACGTGCGACGGATGCTTTGGTTGAAGTGTCGGTAGAGATGATTGAAACGCGCGAACGCGAACAAATCAAAACTGAGGACGCGCAAAATGCAGCCGAGGAAGCTGTGCGTGCGCGCGCCGCGGATATTGAGGTATCGGATACCGTACGCCTGTTTCTATGCCAGGAATGGATCAAGCCGCTGCGAGCTGCATATCAGTTGGGCGGGGCGGAATCGTCCGCTTGGTTGGAGGCGGTCGGACTCATGGACGACTTGATCTGGAGTGTGCGCCCCAAGCTCAGCCGAGAGTCGCGCCAATACATGGTCAAGACGCTGCCGGCCTTGTTGCGCCGCTTGCAGGAAGGCATGACCAAAGCCGAGATCAGCCAGGAAGCGCGCGATCAATTCATGAGCCAGTTGGTGAAATGTCACGCCGCCGCCGTGAAAGCCGGTTTCAATCCGTCTGCCGAGCCGCAGCCTATGCCAGAAGATGCCTGGAAGGCCGCCGTACTCGCACGCCAGGCGATGCAGAAGCAGGACGCCGCAGAATCGGCCGTGGTGCTGCCTTTCGTGCGCCCGGAAAGTGCGACGGATCGGCGCGAGGTCAAGCTGGAAATCATCAAGTCGAATGCCGATGACGCCAAGTTGGAAGTGGAAGAAATTACAATTGGCAGCGTAGGCTGGATGGATCAGGCGGATATTGATGAACAATCCGATTCGCTGATGCCGATTGCAACGACGTCCGACTTGGAGGTGGTGGATGAAGTCGAAGCGAAGCATCTGGTTGACGAACTCAAACCCGGCGTCTGGGTGGAATTCAGTCATCAGGGGGAAGACAGGCTGCAAGCTAAACTCAAGTGGATCAGCCCGCTCAAAAATGCCTACCTCTTCACCGACCGCCAAGGCAAGCGCGCCGCGACCATGCCGCATGACAAGCTGGAAGCCGCGTTTCGCATCGGCAGCGTGCGCATCATCGACGATCTGCCGCTGCTCGATCGGGCGGTCGATAATGTGATTGAGTCATTGAAGCAAGCGGCGGCTTAAATCAGTTGGGTATTCCCCGGCTCTGCCGGGGACTGATAAAGGTTCGACCTATGCGGTGGTTTAGTTTTAAGCAGTTGTATGGAGCTCGGTGCTTTTATCCC
>MEQN01000038.1 GCA_001770235.1 Betaproteobacteria bacterium RBG_16_58_11 | reverse complement strand
ATGGCGGGTGCGCAGGGTGAGTTTGCCGGGGTGGCGATGATGCGCGCTTATCATCTCGCGCGCGGTGACACCGCGCGTCGGGAAATCCTGGTGCCGGACGCGGCGCACGGCACCAATCCGGCGACGGCGGTGATGTGCGGCTACACGGTGAAAGAGATCCCCACCAATCGCGAGGGCGATGTGGATCTCGACGCCTTGCGCGCCGCCGTCGGCCCGCACACCGCCGGGCTGATGCTGACCAATCCTTCCACGCTCGGCGTGTTCGAACGCAACATCGCCGAGATCGCAAAGATCGTGCACGAAGCGGGCGGCTTGCTCTATTACGATGGCGCGAATTTGAATGCGATTCTCGGCCGGGTGAAGCCGGGCGATATGGGCTTCGATGTGATTCACATGAATCTGCACAAGACCTTTTCCACCCCGCATGGCGGCGGTGGGCCGGGGGCCGGACCGGTCGGCGTGTCGGAGCGCTTGGTGCCCTTCATGCCGATTCCGATCGTGCATGAAGAGCGTGGCGTGTATCGCTGGCTCATCGAACGCGACCGGCCGCAATCCATCGGGCGGCTGTCCGCCAATATGGGCAATGCCGGCGTGTTGATGCGGGCGTATATCTACGCGCGCATGCTGGGGCGCGAGGGCATGCATCGGGTGGCGGAATACGCCACGCTCAATGCCAATTATTTGATGGCGGAATTGCAGAAAGCGGGATTCGACATCGCTTATTCGACGCGCCGCGCCAGCCACGAATTTATCGTGAGCATGAAGCGCTTGAAGGATGAGACGGGCATCTCCGCCATGGATGTGGCGAAGCGGCTATTGGACAAAGGCTTCCACGCGCCGACGACGTATTTCCCGCTGTTGGTGCCGGAGTGCTTGTTGATCGAGCCGACCGAAACCGAATCCAAACAGACCTTGGATGCCTTTATCGTGGCGTTGACGGAAATTGTGCAGGAAGCGCGCACCAACCCCGACCTGGTGAAAGGCGCGCCTTACACCACACCGGTACGACGCTTGGATGATGTGAAAGCGGCGCGCGAGTTGGATCTGACTTGGAAGCCCGCCGCATGACGGATCCCACAACACACGAAGCCTCGTCGTTCAAGGGCAAGACCGGTCTCAAGCGCGTGTGGAACGCGTTCTTTTATTCGATGGCGGGATTCAGCGCGGCGTTTAAAAATGAGGATGCATTCCGCCAGGAAGTGCTGCTGGCGCTGATCCTGATTCCGCTCGCCTTGTTCCTGCCGGTGACGGGTGTGGGTAAAGCCCTGATGATCGGCGCGGTGCTGTTGGTGCTGATGGTCGAGCTGCTCAACTCGGCGATCGAAGCCACGGTGGACCGGGTATCGATCGAACTTCACCCGCTGGCCAAGCGCGCCAAGGACATCGGCAGCGCGGCGGTATTCGTCGCGCTTGCCAATGTTGCTATCGTGTGGACGCTGGTGTTGCTGCCCTAGGATGAAACTCGCGAAGCGAGCCTAAGTCCCTCTCGCCCGCTTGCGGGAGAGAGCTAGGAGAGAGGGCAACGATTTTGGCCGTTAGGCCGCCTCAACTTCTTTCAGCAGTTTCTGCAATTCCCCTTTTTGATACATCTCGGTCATGATGTCCGAGCCGCCGACCAGCTCGCCCTTGACGTAGAGCTGGGGGAAAGTCGGCCAGTTGGCGTAAGCCGGCAGGTTCTGGAAAATGTCCATATCGGCCAATACATTCACCGCCAGGAAATTTTGCAGGCCGCAGGCCTTGAGAATCTGCGCCGCATTGGAGGAGAAGCCGCATTGCGGAAACTGCGGCGTGCCTTTCATGTACAGCACGACGGTGTTGTTGGTGACTTGCTCGCGGATGGTGTCTAAAGCGCTCATGGGGGGTTCCTGTAGATGGGTCAAAAAAGGCCGACTAATTTAATCGGGTATAGTGCTGTTGTCAAGCGCCGTGACAGCGCCGTGTTAATCCGCACTGTTTGGGGCGAAGGTTTGGTGGACTAAATGCGGAATTAGCCGGTGCAGCGGCATGCGTAGCCAATGTCCACGCACATAGAGCGCGAAGCGCGCGGCGGGCGTGAGCCAATCGTTGCAACTTGGGTGCGGCGTGCGGAAGCCGCGCGCGCAAAGTGTGTCCATCAGCGCAAGCGTTAGCCTGCCCGGTTCGCCAGCATGTGCAGACGCGCAGACATCAGGGGGGATCGGCGTCGCGAAAATACGCTGGGTGTAGCGCAGGGCGTAATACAAAGGGCGTGCAAGTTCGAGTTGTTGCGCACGTTGCACCAAGCCGGACCAAAACACGGCATCCGCCCCGAAGTGCCGCAATAGGCCATCCAGGTCAAACAGGTCGCGCAGCGCATGACGGGATTCGCCTTCATGGAATAAGTGCGTGGCGGAATGCAGCACCATGTCTTGCGGCGCGAGCACGCGTAATTGCGCATCGCCGCCGACGGCGCGCGCGCTGTGCAAGAGTTGTTCCGCATCAGGGTGAAAGCGCGCAGTGCGCGGCAAAATGTTGTGGTGTAAATCGAGCATGGTTTCGCGCGCCGCATGCTGCATGGGCGGCAACTCATGCATCCATTGACGATAGTAGCGCTGATCATAAACGCTGGTCTTGACGGAGCCCCAGCCATGCAGTTTGAGCAGCAATTCCGCCTGCGCGAGGCTGGTTTCGGGCACCATCACATCCACGTCGTAGAACAATCGTCCGGGCGCAATCGGTAAATCCATGAGCGTATAGGCTGCGCCTTTCAGAATCACGACTGGCGCATTCAATGGCGCTAGGGCGGTACGAACTTGCTGAACTTCCCAGCGTGCGGTTTGGGCAATTTTTCCGGCCACGCGCAGTGCCGAGATGAGATGCTGACGGGGTTGGAGCGCGACTTGATCGAGTAACCCTCGCGCTTTTATCAGTGCGCCGAGACACCCGAGCAGATCCGCATGCCGTGCTTGGCGGATCAGCAAATCCCACTCCGGCAGCGTAAACGCCGGCGCCGTTTCGGGGTAGCGCAAGGCGTGTACGAGCAAGGTTTTAGCGTTGGGTTTCGGCGAGGGCGTCAAAGGCCTGGATGGCATCGTCAAGTTCACTGTAGGTGAAATCATAGCAGTCACAGCGCCGAACCAGATCACCCAGTGTACGAAAAGCGGTAAGCCCCAACACACTGTAGTTGAAAGTGTTGTCCGCCAGGCGTACCAGTGCTTGGCCGCGATTGAGCGGTGTGAGTTGGAGCGTCACTTCAGCCTGATACTTGGGGAAGACAAGCCAGGCCGGCAAGGCGGACTCGCTATCACGCACAATGCTCGCGCGCGGCGCACGCAAATGCGCCACCGTACCCTTGAGCGTATCGTAAGCCGCCGCGCTGAATACGGTCTCCGGTGCGAAGCTGCGGATCACGTCTATGGATTGGTTTTTCAGGCTTACCGGACGAGGTAGCGGGATGACCATTCCGGTTTCTGGATCGGTCAGCGTGAGCTCATCCGACAGGAGGCGCCAGCCGCGCTGAATCAGCGCCGCGCACAGCGTACTCTTGCCCGAGCCGGGTGTACCGGGCAGGATTAGCGCGCGGCCGGATTTTTCGACCACCGCAGCATGGCTAATCACGTACTGATGGGCATGGTTTGCCGCACACCAATTGAGTCCCCATTCCAATAAAGGAAATGCTTGCGCCTGCGGCAACGGCTTAAAGGGTTGATAGCCATCGAACTGAAAGTTGACTTGGGGGCGCACCACGGCGCGCGCACCTAAGGGTGTAGCGACGCGTACGGCAAAATCGATAAATGCGTCGTTCTCCAGAATAGGGTAATCGGGATAAACAGCGGCGATGCCTTCGGCCACTGAGGGCAGCGACGAGCGGGCAACTATGCTAAAGGCGCCGACCCGGAAGCGCAGCCCGGCGGCCAAAGTCTTGCGTAGGGCGGCAGGCGAGAGATCGCCGATGGTCATGGGCTGAGCCGGCGCGGTCATGTTGGAAGCGCACCGCTAGGCGGAGCAAACTAAGCCGATTTTTTCCAAAGCGTGTAGCAATACATCCGGCGCCGGAATGTCGGGTTGCGCAGTATTTAGGGCTGCTAGCGTCAGAGGGGAAGATAGCGTGTCGAGGATTCGTGCAGCGTCGGTGCTGAGTAGATGTGTGTTGCCTGAAGCGGCGTCGAATACCACCACTTCTTGTTCAAAGCGCAAGGGGTGCAAATCGCGCTGAGGTGAGACGCGCCAAATCTCGCTGGACATGGCTTAGAGAGGGCAGTTGCGTTGATTCAATTGCTGGAATGTGGTTTTCAGTTGCTCCGGCTGGCTGGCGTAGTACGTGTTCCACATAGTGATGATATCACCGCTGGTATAGCCGAAATTCGTTAGGTGGAGGGCGTTAAGCAAAGAAGCGACTGCGTGTGCGCCGAGTTGGTAAGCGTCATCATTGCCGGAGAGTTTGATGACTTCAGCCATCGTTAGGTCACCGCAGAGGTTGCCACTGAATACCGAATGGAACTTGGTGCCGCTGTTATCCCACGTGCAAACGCCGTTATTGTGCTTCTGCACACAAGTACCGGGAGTATAAGGGGACCATCTGTCCCTGCCATTGGGATTGAGCCAGAAGCCGGGGGTGCAGCCTTGGCAAGAAACAGCGCCCGGATGCGAAGTATTGCCAGACTGCATGCCAGAGATGCTGCACTGGTTGGCAAGTACAGGCCGGCTAGCGAGTGTAATCAATACGCCTGACGTGGCGATGGCGCTTACTTTAGTAAAGCGGCGGCGGGATTCGTCCACTTGGGTCTGATTTTTTGTGTCCTGATCAGATTCCATGGTTTGAGTAGCCGGTTTGATTTCCTTCATGTGCTTTTCCTTTGCCACCGTAACGATTCGCCTCAACTATGGGCTAAGGTACGGCTATTTTGCACCGAGAGGTCGGTGGATATCCTGAATAAAGGACAAGCAATTATTGCGCCAATCATCTTTATAATTATATATTGGCTTGATCTATCAATATGATAACGCATTAGATTTGGCTTATTGCATGGCCTGAATCAAGATAACTGTAAAACTTTCCGACACTTAGCGGAGTTGAACAAATATTTCCCCCGGTTGTTTTGAATTAAACAATATTAAACAGTATCTTGTGAGCGGTGGGAGGATGCAAGAATTTCAACGCTTTTCATGGTTTTTTGCCATCAGTAACACGGGGTTGGCCACTTATATCCGGGTAACACGCAATATCCTCATATCCCAGAGAATGAAGCAAATCTCTACTCAGAGCCTCTTGGTCATAGCCATGTTCAAACAGTAAGCGCCCGCCAACTTGCAAGAAGCTCAGGGATGCTTGGGCGATATGGCGGATAGCATCCAAACCTTCTGCGCCGGCCGTCAGGGCCATGATCGGCTCGTATCGCACATCTCCCTGACTAAGATGAGGATCGTTTTCCGCCACATAGGGCGGATTGGCGACGATAAGATCAAACCGGCTTGATTCATCCAATCCGGAAAACCAATTGCTTCCAACAAACCTGATATTCGGTGTTCCAACTCGGGCGGCATTTTGACGAGCGATGGCCAGCGCCTGCGGTGAGACATCCACTGCCGTGATCTGCGCTTGCGGCCGAAGCTTGGCCAGGGTAATGGCGATGGCGCCGCTGCCGGTGCCGAGATCGAGAATGCGCATCGGTGTGTCGTGGGGGATGTGTTCTAAAGCCAGTTCAACCAGTAACTCAGTCTCGGGGCGCGGGATTAGCACATCAGGCGTGACTAAAAATTTCAAGCCGTAAAATTCGCGCTGGCCGGTGAGATAAGCGATCGGTTCACCTCGTTCGCGCCGTGTGAGCAAGGCTTCGAATTGGGTATGGTTTGCATCGGTCAAGGCAGCTTCAGGATGCGCCAGCAGATAAGCGCGGGCTTGGTTCAGTACATGACCAAGCAACACCTGCGCTTCCAATCCGGCGACACTCGGATCAAGACCGAGCGCCTGCACCAATCGGCTGCGCGCCG
>MEQN01000037.1:29739-30063 GCA_001770235.1 Betaproteobacteria bacterium RBG_16_58_11 | reverse complement strand
TTAGGTTTTGTTGGGTTACGCGATAAAGCCGCTAACCCAACCTACATGAGCCCGCTGACTCCAAACAAAATGTTTCGTAATTTACGATTTTTAATACTAGGACAGTCGTAACCATTGGCCGCGTGCGCGGCCCGTGATTCTCAAGGTGCCAGCTTTGCCCCGCAATTCATGCAAAATGACAATCCGGGCTTGAGCTTTGCCCCGCAATTGATGCAGAACTGCAGCGCCGGCGGTACTGGCGCCGGCCCGATTATGATGCGCTCCCGTGCCTTGAGATAGGACGCGCTGGAGACATGCCCGTCCAACACCGACAGCAGCAAATCA
>MEQN01000037.1:28268-29705 GCA_001770235.1 Betaproteobacteria bacterium RBG_16_58_11 | reverse complement strand
GCTCCGATGTCAGCAGCGCCAAGCCTTCCTGCGCCACGGCGAGCGGCATTTCTCCGGCATGGGTAAGCTCGGTCAGTTTGACGCTGCGGGTGCTGAGCTGCATGCGGCGCGCCTCTTCCGCGCGCGCGCGCTCCGCATCCCGCTTGGCAAGCGCAGCCGCATCGACGGTCAAGGTGATGTCCTGCGAAATCGCATCGCCCTGGAGCAGCGGCTCCTGGTGGCCTCGGGCCATTGCGCGCGCGGTCTGCGGCACCTTCTCCTGCAAATAACGAAACACTTCCAGCGCCGTGACTTGGCCGTCGCCGTTGTAATCCGCGGCGCCTCGCAGCGCTTCGAGCAGATGATGGGTGAAAATGCCGTGGCCGAGTTCCGGCACTTCATAGGAAAGCTGGTTCGCCTTCGCCGCCGCGATCATGAGCCGGCCTTCTCCTTGCGCCAAATGCGCGTAGGGATCGACCCCGATATCGCGCGCCCCTTTGCTCACCACGCCGCCGGAATGGCAGGCATCCAGAAAAATCACCTGCCGCTTCGCCGCGACGGTTTTGAGCAGCTCGCTGAACTTGTTGGTGGAAATGGCCGAGGCGAACAGGTTGTCCTTGTTGGCGTCCCACGGCAGCAGGTATTTCGCGACGCCGTCCGCTTCCTGCTGCGCTTTGTCGGGCTCGGTGCCGCCATGGCCGGCGAAGAAAATCACGACAGTCGAATCCGGGTTGGAATGCTCGAACAGCCAGCCGCTGATGGCATCTTCGATATGAAAGCGCGTCGCCTCATCGTCCAGCAGCAGCTTCACATTCTCCTTCGGGAAAGCGGCGCGATTCGGATCGATGAGCAAATCGTAAAACGAGCGGGCGTCGTTGCTGGTAAAGCTGAGCGGCGAAATGCGTTTGTCGCCATAGCCGCCGATGCCAATCACCAGGCCATAACAGGACTTGGCCTGCCGCTGGCTGTTGCGTTTCATGCCGCGTGCTGCCGCGACTGCGCCCAGCGGCCGAGCCGAAGGAGCGTCAGCGCAAAATTGGCGAAAAACAGCAAGGCTGCAAATTGCACCGCGATACCCAGCGCATGAAACACCGCTTCAGAAGCAGTGAAGATCAGCGCGCCGCCCAGGCCCAGCGCCAGGGCCAGCGGCCAAGCCAGCGCCCCAGCGCTTGGCAAGGCATGCTTGAAACGCGCCCAATCGTCGGGAAATACATTGCCGCTCGCGATCGGAACCAACAGCAAGGGCAGCATGATGCCCTGCCCGAGGCCGGTCAAAAGACGCACCCAGCCCGGCGTATCCCACCAATGCAGGGTATTGGCCCAGCCGTCGATGAGAAACGGCAGCATCAGCACACTGCCGGCGATCAGGGCGGGAATGCACGGCAGGCTACGCTTGAAGCCGCCGCTGCACGCCAAATAGAGGTAGGCCGCAAACAGACCGAGGTAGGTGCCGCTGCA
>MEQN01000037.1:25236-28261 GCA_001770235.1 Betaproteobacteria bacterium RBG_16_58_11 | reverse complement strand
GGCCGCGCCCGCCAAGTGCGGCGTGCGTTCCGGAAGTTGGTGGCACAGAAAGGGAAGCAGCCATTCCATCGTCCATCCCCCGTTAATACGTATTGCCTATCAAACCGCAGAAAAAACCCAGCACGCAATACGCCACGACTACACCGATGCCGGTGAGCAGCCAACGCTTGCCGGCTTTTTTCTTCTCCGGATTGGGGTCGTTCATGTAAATGGCGCCCATGATGATGCCGAGCAGGGGCACAAACAGGCTGCCGAGGATGATGCCGAGGTTCAAGCCATCGGGCACTATCTGCGCGCCGCCGGTCGGCTCCGGCGGGGCGGGTGGTCTGGGCGGCGCAGCCAGGGCCGCGCCGCAACGCCCGCAAAATTTGGCTTCGCCCTCGTTCTCGAACCCGCAGCTAGAACATTTCATTTTTTATTCTCCTAAGATAGGACTTGGAAATCGTAACTGGCTTGCGCGCGATGACCGGACGGCACCGACGCGGCGCGCTTTTCGGCAATCGCGATATCGCGCGCAACGGCCGCCCCCTCCACCGTGCGGAACAGGCCGCCGTTTTGCGCCAGCGCTTCATCCAGCACCGGCACTTTTTCCTCAGTCGCGATGGCGATCAGCTTCTCGCTGCCGGCCGGGCCTTGCAGCACATATTCGAAGCCGTACTCATCGCCCGGAATGCGGTAGAGCCGGTTCGCTTGGATCAAATTGTCCTGATGCAGCCCATTCGGATAAAGCACGGTGAGCTTGCCGCTGGTGCCGATATTGAGCAGCGTGAGATAGCAGCGGCGGCTGGATTTGAAGCAGACATGAATCTTGTCGCCGAGGCGGAATGCGCCGCCGCCGGGCAAAACGGCGATGTCGCGGCTGGCCGCATGCGCGCCGGCGCCTTCCACCCAGACCGACAAATCGAATCCGCCGGTGGCAGCCATTTCCGCCGCGACAGGGGAAACGGCGGCTGTTGCCGGCGATTTCGGCACGGCTTGAAGCGCCGGCGTGGCGAGCGCTTCAAGGCGCTTATTTTTTTCCTCGGAAAACAGATAGGCGGCGGTCGCGACCAGAAACACGAACAGGATCGCGATCACGATCGGAATGCCCTTCGCGTCGAACAGCATCCACGCCACCACCAGAATGACAATCACCGCCAGGCTGAACAGCAGCGCCTGGCTGGAGAGTTTTTTAACGACTTCCTGCAGGAGTGATTTCGTGTCGAACGGATCCTTGATTTCCGGAACCGCCTTGTTGGATTCTTGGCTCATGGTCGACCTCCTCATCGCATTATTATTCGTTCAAGGCATCCTTTGTTAAGAATAGCATGCGTTTGGAATAATAAAAACGAAAACCCGGAAGGCCGCGCGGCGCCATCGAGCGCCGCGCCGGAGAACGGTTTATTTTTTCTTCTTGCAGCCGATCAGGCCGCCTTTCTCAAAGTAAGTCAGCCACGGGCCGCAGTCGAGCCTGGCGGCAGGTTTCTTCGGCGCGCAGGTGAAGCCCTTGGACGGATCTTTCTGGCCGGCGATCATGTCCCAGCCGTCGGGGCATGCGCCCGCCATGGACATTGGCGCTGCCGCCGCACTCGGCGCGGTGTACCTGTCGGCCGCCGCCACCGTGACCATGGTCGATACATTGCCTTCGCAGCCGAAGGTCAGTTTGCCTACCTTGCGCCCGAGCGCCTCGATTTTGTAGGTGCCGGACTTGCTGAACGTCTTGCTGATCGTGAAAGGCAATTGACCGCCCTTATCGCTCAGCACAAATTCCTCGCGCGGCATATCGGTGCCGCCATACTCCATGCGGATGCCGCAGTTCGCTGATTCCAAGGTGCCATTGACGGTGATGGTTACTGTTTCGCCCACTTTGGGGTTGGCGGGGCTGACGCGCACACTGGTCAAGGTGGTGGTCGCCAGGGCGGCGTGCATCGGCAGCAGCGCGGCAAGCGCAATAATAAGTAGGGCAGTACGCTTCATGATTGTCTTCTTGGGGGATGGGGGAGCGAAAAGTATAACGCGGGCGGTGATAAAAATGACAATGTCAGCGTCGTTTCAGCGTGAGAAACCCAGTGACTTCCTCGCGATCATGGTAGAGCTGCTTGAGTTGGAGCTGATATTTTTTGCCCTGCAGCCCGGCGTCGATTATTTCGCGACAGCGGCTGAGTTCCTCCGAGCGTTTTTTCATCGGCAGCTTTAAATTGAAAATCGCGTGCCGGCATTTTCCCTCCGCCACCCAGCGCGTGACCAACTGCGCGATGCGCGCGGGTTTTTCCACCATATCGCATACCAGCCATTCCACCGGCCGCTTCGGCCAATAATGAAAGCCATCCTCGCGCACGTGCTCGACCAGGTTGGAATCCAGCAGCTTGGGGTCGATCGGCCCATTATCCACCGCCGCCACATTCACGCCGCGCTGCACCAATTGCCAAGTCCAGCCGCCGGGCGCGGCGCCCAGGTCCACTGCGCTTATTCCGGGGTGCAGCAATTCCTGCTCTTCTTCCTCGCTTAAAAACGCCATGAATGCCTCGGCCAATTTGAGCGTGGAGCGGCTCGGCGCGCCACGCGCGAGCTTCAAGCGCGGAATACCCATCGGCCAGGATGACGCATTGTTAGGGTAAGACACGCCGAGATACACCGCGCTGGAGCTCAGCCAAAACAAATGCAAGCGCGGCTTGTGCGCCTGCTCATCAAGCAAGCCTGCCTGCTTCAAGCCGTAGGTCAACGGCGGCGCGAACTTGCGGCAGAACGTGGACATCTCCTTGGCGTCGTTAGTGTCGGCGGTTTCCAGCCACACAGCGGAGAATAAATCGCCCAGCTCACGGATTGCCGCAATCAGCGGCGTTACCCGATCCGTTGCGGGTAGTTGATCGACTAGCCGCACATTGAAGATCAGTTGGCGCGCGAACACCAAATCCTCGAAGTGTAAGAATTTAACCAGTTGCTTGGCCAATTCGGCATCGTGCGGCGTGAACAAAACATAGCCGGAATCAGCCTTTGCCTTGGCAAAACCCGAGACGCCGAGTTCGGCGCAGCGGTTCACCGTCTC
>MEQN01000037.1:24487-25209 GCA_001770235.1 Betaproteobacteria bacterium RBG_16_58_11 | reverse complement strand
ATAGAAGCAGGGAGTGGGTCATGGGGTCTCGATCAGAAAAAGCTTTCACCACGGAGTACACAGAGGACACGGAGTTTCAAATACATGAACCGCAAAGGACGCAAAGGTACGCGAAGGAATGCAAATTTCAATACCTTTGCGTCCTTTGCGGTAAAAATGGTTTTGCTTTTTACCCCTCAAGGGGGTATTGAAAAGAACCTCCATGTCCTCTGTGTACTCCGTGGTGAAAGAACTTAAGGTTAATCAAATCACCGCGCTGACCAACTGCGCCGCCGGCACGCCGCTTTGCAGCAAGGCCGTGCGCATCTTGGTCACGAAACGGTTTGGCCCCGACACATACACATCGAATGGCGACAGATTCGGATGATCCGCCATCACTTGCGCCAACACCTGATCCAGATTGGGCTCCTGCAAAGAATCGGCAATCAGTTCGTGATAATGAAAATTATCCAGCGCATCACCCCAAGCGCGGCACCAATTGGCCATATAGTGTCCGCCCTGCACCGTGGCCAGCCAATATAAATGCAGCGATTCCGCCCGCTCCAGCGACATCGCGTGTTCGATCAAGCTCTTGATCGGCGCAAAGCCGCTATTGCAGGCCAGCATCAGCAAGGGCCGCGTCGATTCCGGCTTCAACACGAACTCGCCGACCGGGCCATACACATTCACCGTATCGCCGACGCGCAGGCTGTCGAATACCCGCGCTGCGAACGCATTGCCCG
>MEQN01000037.1:20495-24466 GCA_001770235.1 Betaproteobacteria bacterium RBG_16_58_11 | reverse complement strand
TTGCGGTCATCGCACGGGCAACTGGCGATGGCGTAATCACTCGCGTCGTCGCCGATACTCAGCGCCACGCTTTGCCCCGCCATGAAGCGCAGCCGGTTGGTGCGCGGGGTTTGCAGATGCAAGAGCATGACCTTGTCGGTGAGCGGTTTGATTTCCTTTACCCGCGCGTCGATCTCTTGCAACTGGATTTCATTCGCGTGGCTGGCCTCTTGTACTTCGATCACCAGATCACTCGCGGCGGTATGCGAGCACAACGGCACATAGCCTTGATTCTTTTCGGCCTCGGACACCACAAAATCTTGATGGCGGATTTTTTCCACTTGACCCGACACAATGCGCGCCTTGCACAAGCCGCAGTTGCCGCTGCTGCAGCCGTAATTCATCGCCAGGCCCGCGCGCAAACCCGCTTCCAACAGACTGTCCGCACCGTTGACCCAATACGTGTGGTGGCTTGGCTGCAGCAAGACGTTGTAAGGCATAAGGGCGGGGTTTAGGAGGGAGGATTCGACAGCGCATCGTACGCGATTTCGCGCACTTCCGGATCAGGGTGGTCGAGACAGCCGCGCAATAATTTTAGCGCTTCCGCATCGCCGATCAGACTCAAAAAATGCGCGGCATCGGCACGGTTGCGCGGATCCGGGTCGTGCAACAGTTCGGCCAGTTTTGGCGTCATCGGTGCCGCGATTGCGCTGCCCTGAAATTCCTCCAACACCGCACCGATACCGAGCCGGATCGCCATGCTCGCTTCGGGGTCGCGCATCAAATCCACCAACGCAATCGAACGTTGCGGATCGGCGCGTATCATGTCCTCGACCTTGCCGCGGCGGCCGGATTTCAGCATCTCAAAAAAATAATCCCTCAGCCCCGATGCCGATGCCGCGCGCGTGGCCCACATGCGCATCTCGCCCAAGGTCATTGCGCCTTCGAATTCAAATTCGCCGATGCGGAACCAGGGCACGCTTTTCACACCCAGCGCTTGCGCGCGCTTGGCATCATCGGAAGCATCCGCCGTTTCCAATGACGCAATCGCACCTTCTTGCAGCAAGGTGTTAAGCGCGGCTTTAACGCCGGGACAATGCGGGCAGCCGGAAGTGGTGAACAGTAGCGCGACAGGAAGTGGTGGGCGCATGAGGTTAAACACCCAAGGTCTTTTTGATGTCCTTGGTCAGCAGGAACAGATGGTTCGGATCAAGCGGGGAAGGCTCAAAGCCAAATTTCTGATAGAACATAACGGACGCTTCGTCCTTGGCATGCACGATCAGAGCTCGGCTGCCGATCACCGCTTCCGCTTGCAGATGCCGCAACAAGGCATCTTGCAGAAAGCTGGCGCCTAGCCCGAGGCCTTGTTCGCGCGAGTCGACCGCAAGCCGCGCCAACAATGTCATGGGGATAGGATGCTTGGGCAATCCCTTGGCGACGCGCGCGGGAGCCTGCTCGATTTCAATCGAAGCGGCGGATAGGCTGTAATAGCCGACCACCTCTCCGCTGCGATGTGCCACATAGGTACGGGCGGTGCCATTCTGCTGATTAATCAAAGCGAATCGTTTAAGGAAGGAATCTAGCGCGGGTTTACCGCAATCGAATTGCATAATTCGATGGGCCGCCGTCAAGGGCTCCGGCCCAGCCGGCGCCAAGCGCCGGCTCATTTTTTGAATGCGTTGGGGCGGGCAAATAAAGCTTTGAGTTGCGGTATTGCGCGCGGCGGTGCATCCAATGCGGCATTCAGCGCCGCCATTTGCTTCTTCGGCAATACAAATCGCGTCTGGTCGCCCAGCACGAGGTCAGCCGCCACTCGCGATGCGTTCAGCACAAATTCCGTCAGGCTTTGATGTTGCAGTTTTGCCGCTTGCGCCAGACGTTTTTTGTCGTCGTTCACAACCCGTAACGCGATGCGCTCTGCTTTCGATGTGACGCCCATGACGGCTTCCCTCCGGTAAAGTGTGGGCACATTGTACGTACGTTGTGGCGAGCGGGCAAGCGGCAAAACAAGCAAAACAAGCGCTAATTAAAAAAGTTTAATGCCGAATTAATTAAAAAATGCTATAAAGTATACTTAGTACATTAAATATACTAAGTATATTAAGTGTATGGTGAACAATTTATTGTTCAAGTATGAATAGAAAAATTATTTAAGGGGGAGATATCAAGCCATGCGAAATCATAATTCCACATTTAAGATTGCTGTAGCCCTCTCGCTCGGAGCGTTGACCCATAACGCAGCGGCGATTGAGCTATTCCCTAGCCCTACCAATTTGGCCGGCAATCTCATCACGATTTCCGCCCCCGACGTTGAGAATAATGCCGAGCCGTATGAAAACTACGGCGATATAACGATAACGAACGGCGGGAAACTGACCAATACCGATTCTGGTGAGTTCACCCACATCAGTGGCAGTTTCAATATTAATTCGGGTGGACGGCTTGCGAACGATGGCGTGTTTGTCATTGATTTAGTTGGCCAACTAGATAACGCCGGCATCATCGATAACAACAAGAAATTTAAGAACAGTTGGTCTTTCTGGAATCTTTCAGCCGGCGTTTTCAACAACAATTCTGGCGCGTTGCTAACAAATACAAGGGGCTTGTGGAATTTAGGCACCGTGCTTAACGCCGGTGACTTTATCAACTCTTACGACCCGATCAGCCATGGCGGCGGGTCACTTTCCAACTCATCGTATTGGAACAACAAAGCGGGCAGCACATTCGTCAACTATGCCGGAGTCGGAAACCATGTGGTCATGGACAATTCGGGAAGCATGGTCAATACCACGGTCTTCCCTGGTGGCGGCGTAGGTCAAGGCATATTCGACAACTACCATGTGTTGAATAATCTATCTGGCGGCGTTGTCGACAATTTGCACCGCTGGTTTAATCGTACTGGAGCCAGCGTAATCAATAATAGCGGCACCTTCAACAATGGGAGTGGGATCTATTCCTTGGGCATGGCGAATGAAGGCACGATCAACAACCTGGCTGGCGGCACTTTCAACAATTTCACCGGGCTGGCCAGTGCCGGCCAGATCAACAATGCCGGCGACTTCATTATCAACACGGGCGCTTCCGTAACCGATAGATCCGGGGTTCTGGGCGCCTACACCCAGACGGCGGGTTTGACCAAGGTCAACGGCAGCCTGGCCGCAACAAGCATCGATATCCAGGGCGGGTCGTTAATGGGATCAGGCACGATCAGCGGGCCGGTGTTCCTCGGCGCCGCTGCTGTGGTGAATCCAGGCAACTCCCCGGGTACGTTAACCATCAATGGCAATTTAACCAGCAACGCTAAGCTGATATTCGAGATCGCCGGTTTGGGTGCGGGTCAGTACGATGAGTTAATAATAAACGGCGCCGCCCTTTTCAGCGGCGGCACATTGGAATTTGATTTCCTGCCTGGGTTCAACGCCGCTGCCGGCAATAGCTGGGACTTCCTCTTCGCTAATTCTTATTCGGGTCAGAACAACCTGAACTACATTTTCAACGGCCTCGCTCCCGGGTTGCAGGGCAATGTCAGCTTTAATGCCGATCGTTGGAGCTTGAGCGTCACCAGCGTGCCGGTTCCGGCGGCTGTATGGCTTCTTGGCTCCGGGTTGCTGGGCCTGCTTGGCGTGGCAAGACACCGGGCAGTGTAGGCAAAGTTCGGCGGCTTCGTTGGCCCGCCAGAGTTAGCCCGGTCAAGAATCACCGGGCAATTCTGGCTACCCCAAATTCGGCGCCAACCAGCGTTCCGCGGTTTCGATATCCCACCCCTTGCGCTGCGCATAGTCTTCCAACTGATCGCGCCCGATTTTGCCCACGGCAAAATAGCTGGATTCCGGATGCGAAAAATAGAAACCGGACACTGCCGCCGTGGGCAGCATGGCGAAGCTGTCGGTGAGCGTGATGCCGGCGTTTTCCGGGGCATGCAGCAACTCAAACAGCGGGGCTTTTTCGCTGTGCTCGGGGCAGGCAGGGTAGCCGGGCGCGGGGCGGATGCC
>MEQN01000037.1:19912-20432 GCA_001770235.1 Betaproteobacteria bacterium RBG_16_58_11 | reverse complement strand
CCCAGAATTCGCGCCGCACGCGCTCGTGCAGCAGCTCGGCGAAAGCTTCCGCCAAGCGGTCGGCCAGCGCCTTCAACATAATCGCGTTGTAGTCGTCGTGATTTTTCTCGTATTCAGCCACGCGCGCGTCGATGTTGATGCCGGCGGTGACGGCGAAGCCGCCGATGTAGTCTTTGACACCGGAATCTTTGGGTGCGATGAAATCGGCCAATGCGAGATTAGGGCGGCCGGGCGGCTTTTCTGCTTGTTGGCGCAGGCTGTGATAGGTCATCGCAATTTGGCTGCGCGATTCGTCGGTGTAGATTTCGATGTCGTCGCCCACGCTATTCGCGGGGAACAGGCCGATCACGCCATTCGCGGTAAGCCATTTTTGCGCGATGATGCCGGCCAGCATGCCTTGGGCGTCCTGATACAGCTTGCTGGCTTCGACGCCGACCACTTCATCCTCGAGAATCTTCGGGAACTTGCCATGCAACTCCCAGGCCGCGAAAAATGGCGTCCAGTCGATGCGTTTGGCGAT
>MEQN01000037.1:14511-19839 GCA_001770235.1 Betaproteobacteria bacterium RBG_16_58_11 | reverse complement strand
CCAGCCCCTTCACCCGCAAGAGGTACGCCGGTGGGTACCCCGCTGCTGCGCAGCGACCCTTCCGCAGTCCCGCTCGCGGGAGAGGGTAGCCAGTTTGTTTTTAGCGCATTGGCGCGCGCTTGCGCCAGGGTCAGTTGCTTGATGTTCGACTGCTTGTTTTTGTGGCGCTCACGTACTTGTGCATAGTCCTCGCGCACCTTGCGCGCATATTCGTCGCGCAACTCGGGCGAGAGCAAACTGGTGCAGACGCCGACCGCGCGCGAAGCATCTTTCACATGCACCGTGACGCCACTGTAGTTGGGCTCGATTTTGACTGAGGTATGGGCGAGCGAGGTGGTGGCGCCGCCGATCAAGAGCGGAATCTTGAAACCCAGGCGCTCCATCTCTTTCGCTACATGCGCCATTTCTTCCAGCGAGGGCGTAATCAAGCCGGAGAGGCCGATGACGTCGGCCTTCTCATCGATCGCGGCTTGCAAAATCCTGGCGGCGGGCACCATCACGCCGAGATCGACCACGTCGTAGTTATTGCATTGCAGCACCACGCCGACGATGTTTTTGCCGATGTCGTGCACGTCGCCCTTGACGGTGGCCATGATGATCTTGCCCTTGGCCTGGATCGCCTCGCCGCTGCGGGTTTTTTCTTCTTCGATATAGGGCACCAGATGCGCCACGGCTTGCTTCATCACGCGCGCCGATTTCACCACCTGCGGCAGGAACATTTTGCCCGCGCCGAACAAATCGCCCACCACGTTCATGCCGTCCATCAGCGGGCCCTCGATCACATGAATCGGGCGCTCGACGGAGAGCCGCGCTGCTTCCGTGTCCTCGATGATGTAAGTGGTAATGCCTTTCACCAGCGCATGGCTCAGCCGCTGTGCAACCGGTGCGTCGCGCCAGGATAAGTCTTCGACCTGCTCTTTGGTCTGGCCTTTGAAGCGCCCGGCGAATTCCACCAAGCGCTCGGTAGAATCTGGGCGGCGATTCAACAACACATCTTCGACGCGCTCCAGCAAATCCTTGGGGATTTCCGCGTACACGCCCAATTGCCCAGCGTTGACGATGCCCATGTCCATGCCGGCTTTGATTGCGTGGTACAGAAACGCCGTGTGGATCGCCTCGCGCACCGGGTCGTTGCCGCGGAATGAGAACGAGACATTGGACACGCCGCCGCTCACCTTGGCATAGGGCAGGTTTTGTTTGATCCAGCGCGTGGCCTCGATGAAATCCACCGCGTAATTGTTGTGCTCTTCGATGCCGGTGGCGACCGCGAAAATATTCGGATCGAAAATAATGTCTTCCGGCGGAAAGCCGACCTGCTCGGTGAGAATCTTGTACGAACGCGCGCAAATGTCGATCTTGCGCTGGTAGGTGTCGGCCTGGCCGGTTTCGTCGAAGGCCATCACCACCGCCGCCGCGCCGTAGCGGCGGCACAGTTTGGCGCGCTCGATAAACTCGGCCTCGCCTTCCTTCATCGAAATTGAATTGACGATGCCCTTGCCTTGGATGCATTTCAAGCCCGCTTCGATGACCGACCATTTACTGGAATCGATCATCACCGGCACCTTGGAAATATCCGGCTCGGAAGCGATCAGGTTCAGGAACTTCACCATCGCCGCTTCCGAATCCAGCATCGCCTCGTCCATATTGATGTCGATGATCTGCGCGCCGGCTTCCACTTGGGTGCGCGCCACCGCCAGCGCCTGGTCGTATTCGCCATTCAAAATCAGGCGCGCGAAGAGCTTGGAGCCGGTGACATTGGTGCGCTCGCCGACGTTCACGAACAGCGAATCTTTGCCGATGTTGAACGGCTCTAAACCCGACAGCCGCATCTGCGGTTCGATCTGCGGAATCTTGCGTGGTGGGTAAGGCTGCACCGCGTCGGCAATCGCTTGAATATGCGCCGGGCTGGTGCCGCAGCAGCCGCCGATGATATTGAGATAACCCGCCGCGGCCCAACTGCCGATTTCTATTGCCATGGCTTCAGGCGTTTCGTCGTATTCGCCGAATTGATTCGGCAGCCCGGCGTTGGGGTGGGCGGAGATGAACACATCGGCCTTGTTCGATAGCTCCTCTACATACTGGCGCAACTCACTCGCACCCAGCGCGCAGTTCAGACCGAAGGAGAGGGGGCGCACATGCGATAGCGCATTCCAAAACGCCTCGGCGGTTTGGCCCGAAAGCGTGCGGCCCGAGGCATCGGTAATGGTGCCGGAAATCATGATCGGCAGGCGAAAGCCATGGGTATCGAAATAGCGCTCGATGGCGAACAGGGCGGCCTTCGCATTGAGCGTATCGAAGATGGTTTCGACCATGAGAATATCCGCGCCACCATCCACCAGGCCGTTGATTGCTTCGGTGTAAGCCGTCACCAACTGATCGAAGCTGGTGTTGCGGCAACTGGGGTCGTTCACATCCGGCGAAATGCTGGCGGTGCGATTGGTAGGTCCGAGCACGCCCGCGACGAAGCGCGGCTTGTTAGGCAGCTTCGCCTCGAACACATCCGCTACTCCGCGCGCGAGCTTGGCCGCCTCCAGGTTCAACTCATACACCAGCGCTTCCATCTGGTAATCCGCCATGGCGATGGAAGTGGCGTTGAAGGTATTGGTCTCCAAAATATCCGCGCCCGCGTCCAGATAAGCGGCGTGGATGTCGCGGATAATCTTGGGCTGGGTCAGGGTCAGCAGATCGTTGTTGCCCTTGAGGTCCGAGGCCCAATCCTTGAAACGCTCGCCGCGATAATCCGCCTCCGACAACTTATAGCGCTGGATCATGGTGCCCATCGCGCCATCCAGAATCAGGATGCGTTGCTGGAGCAGATTCTTGAGCAAGTCGGTGCAGTCGCGGCGCATGGAAAATCAGGAAAAAACGAGTGAAAATGGGCGCTTATGATAGCACGGGGAAGGTGTCGGCTTATTTCAGGAAGGTTAAAAGGCTTGCACCACGGAGTACACAGAGGACACGGAGAAACCCACAAAGAATTTTTTGATTTTGCCTTTCCTCCGTGTCCTCTGTGTACTCCGCGGTGAAAAGGTTTTTTTCACGATCGCCAGCGGCTATACTGACTTTATGAAACACCTTACCCCCAAAGAAACTTTCGACTTCCTCAATACGCATAAAGATGCGGTGCTGATCGATTGCCGCTCGGAGTTCGAGTTTCTATTTGTCGGCCACCCGGTCGGTGCGATTCTCATCCCTTGGTATGACGGCATCGATTGGGATTTGAATCCGCATTTCATCGGCGAGGTGCGCATGGCCGCGTCGCACGACCGCCCGGTGATCTTGATCTGCCGCAGCGGCAACCGCTCGCGCGAAGCGGGCAAGGCGCTGGAAGAGGCCGGCTTCGCCCACGTCTGCAATGTGCTGCACGGCTTTGAAGGCGAATTGGACGATCAGCACCGGCGCGGCACGGTGAGCGGCTGGCGGTTTGATGGGTTGCCGTGGGAGCAGTGTTGAGGATATTTAAGCAAAGCGATTAACCACGGGGGGCGCGGGGCACACGGGGGAATCCAATTCCTTGCGCCAATGTTTTCCCCGTGACCCCCGTGTGCTCCGTGGTAAAAAAGGTTTTAGGGTGATGAAGGCGGCCATCCTCCCCCTACCCCAACGTCACCCCCAACGCTTTTCCGATAATAAAAGTCCCCGCCTCCGCCGCACTACCGACGCCACATCAGCCCGCTGAAAATATCCTTGCAAATCATCCATGATATGGATAAATTGCAAGGATGCTGAAACGCGTACTTACCGCTGAGCTTCTGGATGCCCTGACCCGATTCCCGGTCGTGGCGTTGATCGGCCCGCGCCAGGTGGGCAAGACAACGCTGGCGCGGTCGCTGCAGAAGCCGCGCGGGAATACAGAGTACCTGGATCTGGAGCGGCCCTCCGATCTGGCGCGCTTATCCGACCCGGAGCTCTATCTCGCCGGGCGCAAGGATAGGCTGGTCATTCTGGATGAGGTGCAGCAGCTGCCGGGGCTGTTCCCGGTGTTGCGCGCGCTGGTGGATGAGCATCGCGTGCCGGGGCGTTTTTTGCTGCTGGGTTCGGCCTCGCCGGAACTGATCAACCGTTCCGCCGAGTCGCTGGCCGGGCGGATTCGTTATCTTGAGATGCGCCCTTTGCTCATCAAGGAGGCCGGCGGCAAAAAGGATGCGTTGGCGCGGCTCTGGGTGCGCGGCGGGTTTCCAGATAGTTATCTTGCCGCCGATGATCTGGCTTCTTTCGAATGGCGCGAGTCCTTCGTGCGCACCTTCCTGGAGCGCGATCTGCCCGCGCTCGGTTTCCGTCTGCCGGCGCAAAGTCTGCGCCGTTTCTGGCAGATGCTGGCGCACTGGCACGGCCAGTTATGGAATGCCAGCACGCTGGCGCAGAGTTTGGGTTCGTCGCCCCAGACCACCAACCGCTATCTCGATCTGCTGTGCGATGCCTTTGTCGCCCGCCGGCTGATGCCCTGGCACGCCAATGTCGGCAAACGCCTGGTGAAGGCGCCGCGCGTGTACTTGCGTGACAGCGGGCTGCTGCATAGCCTGCTCAATTTGCGCACGCTCGACGAGCTTTCGGGCCACCCCGCGCTCGGCGCTTCTTGGGAAGGCTTTGTGATCGAACAGATCATTGCCGTTCTCGACCCCGTCGAGGTGGGGTTCTACCGGACCGCGGCCGGCGCCGAAATCGATCTGGTGATGAAGCTGCGTGGACATAAAAAACCGATTGGATTTGAAGTGAAATACAGCGCTGCGCCAAAACCCAGTAAGGGTTTCTGGCACGCGCTTGATGATCTCGGCATTGAGCGCGCCTTTGTCATCTACCCGGGCAAAGACGAATATCCGCTGGAGCGCCGGGTGAAGGCGTGGCCGGCGACGGAGATCCCTGGGCTTGCCGACGAAATGCGAAGGGGTGCATGAAATTCTGAATTGGTGAAGAGGGGATTGAACCCTACGCGATCCTTTTCTTACCCCAGCGTCACCCCCAACGCCTTCCCAATAATAAACGTTCCCGCCCCTGCCGCGCTGCCGATGGCGAGCATGCGCAGCGCCCCCAGCCAGGCGTTGCGCCCGGTGAATAGCGAAAGCGCTGCGCCGACTGCGAATAGGGCGGTGGCCGTCAGGCCGATGCAGGCGATCAGCGCATTGTTTCCGGACGTGAATAAATAGGGCAGTAAGGGAATCATCGCGCCGGCGGCGAATGCGCCGAACGACGATGCCGCCGCACCCCAGGGCGAGCCGAGTTCGTCCGGGTTCAGTCCCAACTCTTCGCGCGCCAAGGTGTCCAGCGCCCGGTCGGGATCGGCGATGAGTTTATCCGCGAGCTGGCGTGCTTCCTCTTTTTCCATCCCCT
>MEQN01000037.1:12595-14446 GCA_001770235.1 Betaproteobacteria bacterium RBG_16_58_11 | reverse complement strand
TGCCGATCTGATATTCGAACATCTCGCGCTGCGAGCGCATGGATATATATTCGCCCGCCGCCATGGAAAATGCGCCGGCGAGTAAGCCTGCTACGCCGGAGAGCAGAATCATGCTGGGTTCGCCGGTGGCTCCGGTCACACCTAAAATCAAACTCGCGTTCGACACCAAACCGTCGTTCACGCCAAACACCGCGGCCCGCAGCGTACCGCTCGCACCGGCATTCTGATGCCGCCGTCCGACCTCGGATAATTGGGTGGGGATGGCATGCCCCACCGCCGCCTTTGTGTAGAGCGACATGCCGCGCACCTTCATCGCCGCCAGTACCGGCCGCATGCGGCGCGGGCCGAGCCATTTCACTAAGCGGCCCACGATGCGGGTGCGCCGATCCGGGGTGTAGGGGCCCGGCAGCGCGCTGCTGGTTTTCTTCATTTCGTGCAGCCAAAGATCAGCCTGCGCTTCGGCGGCGCGCGCCAATTCCAGAAACAATAGCTGGCGCGGCGTGCCCGATTCGGCATCGGACACGATGCGATAGAGGTAGCTGGATTGCTTTTCTTCCAGCCAGCTTTCGAGTTCGTGGGGCATCGTAAAAGTACAGAAAAATTTAAAGACAAGATCAGCCGCGAATTAACGCGAATTTTCGCCAATTATTTCAACTGCGAACCTAACGTTGGGCCGTGGTTTTCATTCGCGCAAATTCGCGTTAATTCGCGGCTAAATAGCTTTTCGATCCATGCGCCGATACTGAATCGCTTCGGCAATATGTGCGCTTAGCACCGCGTCCGCGCCCGCCAAATCGGCGATGGTGCGCGCCACTTTGAGGATGCGGTGATAGGCGCGCGCAGAAAGATTGAAGCGGCTGATGGCCTGCTTGAGCAAATTTTCACCCGCTGCGTCGGTAGTGCAGTAACGGTCGATTTCCTTCGTGCCCAACAGGTTGTTGGGCTTGCCTTGGCGCGCCAATTGCCGGGCGCGCGCGGTTTGCACCCGTGCTTGAATCGCGCTCGACGGCTCGCCCGTCGCGGCTTGCATCAGATCGTGTTGCGGCAGCGCGGGCACTTCGATTTGCAAATCGATGCGATCCAGCAGCGGCCCGGAAATTTTCGAGCGATAGCGCGCCACTTGATCCGGCGTGCAGCGGCATTTGCCGTTCGGGTGGCCGAGGTAACCGCAAGGGCAGGGGTTCATCGCCGCGAGCAATTGGAAGCGCGCCGGATACTCGGCTTGGGTGGCCGCGCGCGAGATGTGGATGCGGCCGGATTCCAGCGGTTCGCGCAGCACTTCCAGCACTTTGCGGTCGAATTCCGGCAGCTCGTCGAGAAATAAAATGCCCTGATGCGCGAGCGAAATCTCACCCGGCTTGGCTTGGCTGCCGCCTCCTACCAAGGCCACCGCCGACGCCGTATGGTGCGGTGCGCGAAACGGCCGGCGTTGCCAAAGTTCCAGCTTGAATCCGCCGGAGCCGAGCGACTGGATCGCGGCGGATTCCAGCGCCTCGGCCTCGGTCATCGCCGGCAAGATGCCGGGCATGCGTGCCGCGAGCATGCTTTTGCCAGTGCCGGGCGGCCCGCTCATCAGCACCGAGTGGCCGCCGGCGGCGGCGACTTCCAGCGCGCGCTTGGCATGGGCTTGGCCTTTTACCTCGGTAAAATCCAGGTAATCCACCGCAACGGTTTCAGGCTGAGCGATGTAGCGCTGAAGCTTTTCGCCGCCGGCAAAATGCGCACATACATCGAGCAAGCTAAGCGCAGGGTAAATTTCCGCGTCGCGCACCAGCGCGGCTTCGGCTGCATTTTCCATCGGCAGGATAAACGCGCGGCCGTCACTTGCGGCCTTGTAGGTCATGGCGAGCG
>MEQN01000037.1:11506-12545 GCA_001770235.1 Betaproteobacteria bacterium RBG_16_58_11 | reverse complement strand
GGCGAATTCGTATTGATCCAAGCCCGCATGGGGTATCTGGCCCGAAGCGGCCAGGATGCCGAGCGCGATCGCCAGATCGAAGCGCCCGCTCTCCTTGGGTAAATCGGCCGGTGCAAGATTGACGGTGATGCGCCGCGCCGGAAACTCAAAGCGCGCATTGAGCAGGGCGGCGCGCACCCGGTCGCGCGATTCTTTTACTTCCGTATCCGGCAAACCGACGATGGTAAAACAAGGCAAGCCATTGGCGAGATGCGTTTCCACAGTCACCAGCGGCGCATCCATGCCGGATAGCGCACGACTGTAGAGGACGGCGAGAGACATAAAGCAGGCGTCGGGCGTCAGGAGTCAGGCGTCGGCTGAGCGGGTTTATCCGCCGCCTGACGCCCGTCGCCTGACGCCTCAAGCGCAGCGACCTTAGTTTCCAGCGCCTCCAGCTTCTCACGCGTGCGCAGCAACACTGCCTGCTGCACGTCGAATTCTTCGCGCGTGACGAGATCCAGCTTGGCGAATATGCCTTGCAACACGGCGCGCAGGTTTTTTTCAATATCACCGGCGGGTGATTGGCCAAATACCTCTTTTAGCTTGGCCGTGACTTCTTCAATGACTTTTTGATTGAGCATGCTTCTTCTCCTTTGCGCGCAGTTTAACAAATGCCATCGTCCCGGCGTGCCTTAAAATGCATCAAGCATAGCACCCCCAAAAGCTTGGCACTTAAATGGTGCGATCTGACGATGTCTTGCACCAAGAGAGGGCGGAGTCCGTTTCCCAGGTTTTCTTGCTTGTCGTAACTCTATGAAAGAATGGTTTTATGTTTCTGGCACAGCCTATGCTATGCAACCAATGCGTCATCTAATTCAGTCCACTCAAGGAGGAAACCATGGTCAAACTTAAACAAATTGCCCTCGCAAGCAGCATCGCCGGCATTGGCTTCGTAAGCAGCAGCGCCATCGCTGCCGACTCGCCGCACACCCTCACCGCCAACGTTGGCTTGTATAGCCAGTACGTGTTCCGCGGTCTGGCCCAAACCAATGAAGAAGCC
>MEQN01000037.1:10278-11451 GCA_001770235.1 Betaproteobacteria bacterium RBG_16_58_11 | reverse complement strand
GGGGTTCGAATGTGAGTTGGTTGAAAGAAAATGCGACCAGCTCTGCCGGTGTCGTGTCTGGAAGTTACAACACTGGCGGTAGTTTGGAGTTGGATTTCTACGGCGGTTATAAAGGCAGCATCGGCGATTTCGGCTATGACGTTGGCTTGCTGCAATATTACTATCCCGGCAGTCAAACAGGCACCAACATCGATGCCAACACGCTGGAAGCTTATGTCGCAGGTAGTTGGAAGTGGTTTAGCGTGAAATATTCGCATGCGATCAGCAACGACGTGTTCGGTACCAAAGATGCGAGCGGCACGTCATATTGGGATTTTTCCGCTAGTTTCCCTGTCGGCGAAACCGGTCTGACCCTCGGTGCGCATTACGGCATACAGACCTATGAAGGCCGCGACAATCGCTTGTCAAGCACTCTCTTGAACAACGATAACTTGTATTCCTACGACGACTGGAAAATCAGCGCAGCTTATGACATGGGTAAGCTGGGCAAGACCTTTGACGGCATGACCGTCGGCGTGGCGTACACCGATACCAGCAGCGCGAATTGCCAAGGTTACGGTAGTTACAGTTCAACATGCAGTGTGAATGGTTTCAGTAGTACGGGCGTGTATCCGAAAGATATCGCGGACGGCAAAACCACAGTCTGGATTTCCAAAACCTTCTAAAACTGGCGGCAAGCGGCTGGGCGATCCGCGCAGCCGCGTTTAACCCACTCAAGGAGAATAAACAGTGAAATTCGTTACCGCAATTATCAAGCCGTTCAAGCTTGACGAGGTGCGTGAAGCGCTTTCCGCCATCGGCGTGCAGGGCGTGACCGTCACCGAAGTCAAAGGCTTTGGCCGGCAAAAGGGGCACACGGAGTTGTACCGGGGCGCGGAATATGTGGTGGATTTTCTGCCCAAGGTCAAGATCGAAGTCGCGATCAAAGCGGAGATGCTGGACCAGGTGATCGAAGCGATCACCAAGTCCGCCAATACCGGCAAGATCGGCGACGGCAAGATCTTCGTGTCGAATCTGGAGCAAGTTATCCGCATCCGCACCGGTGAGACCGGTCCGGAAGCGCTATAAGGAGAACAGCATGAAACGATGGATTACCCTGCTCGCCCTCTTGGGAACCTTTGGTTTGGCAAGTCCCGTACTGGCCGAGGACAAACCCGCTGAAGCGCCGGCTGC
>MEQN01000037.1:3536-10137 GCA_001770235.1 Betaproteobacteria bacterium RBG_16_58_11 | reverse complement strand
GTTCTACGGCGGCCTGGTGCGCACCAAAAACACGCTCTCGGTGCTGATGCAGGTGATGGTGACCTTCTCCCTGATCGTCGTGCTGTGGTGCATTTATGGCTACAGCATCGCTTTCACCGAGGGCAATGCCTTCTTCGGCGGAACCAGCCGGCTGTTCTTGTCGGGCATATTCGACTCGGCCACGGGCGTATTCGCCAATGGCGCAACCTTCAGCAAGGGCGTGGTGATTCCGGAGTTGCTGTTCGCCGCCTTCCAGGCCACGTTCGCCGGCATTACCTGCGCGCTGATCGTGGGCGCCTTCGCGGAACGCATGAAATTCTCCGCCGTGCTGCTGTTCATGGTGTTGTGGTTCACGCTGAGCTATCTGCCCATCGCGCACATGGTGTGGTTCTGGATGGGTCCGGATGCCTACACCGGCAAGGAAGTGGTTGACGCCATGAACGGGAAAGCGGGCCTGCTCTGGCAGTGGGGCGCGCTCGATTTCGCCGGCGGTACGGTAGTGCACATCAACGCGGGTGTCGCGGGTCTGGTCGGCGCCTACATGCTGGGCAAGCGTATCGGTTATGGCCGCGAAGCCATGCCGCCGCACAACCTGACCATGACCATGATCGGCGCTTGCATGCTGTGGGTGGGCTGGTTCGGCTTCAACGCGGGTTCCGCGCTGGAAGCGGGCAACTCCGCTGTGCTGGCCTTCATGAACACCTTCTTGGCAACATCTGGCGCAGTCGTGGCCTGGACCTTCGCGGAATGGATGGTCAAAGGCAAGCCTTCGATGTTGGGCGCTGCTTCGGGCGCGGTCGCCGGCCTGGTCGCGATCACGCCGGCTGCCGGCAACGTCGGCATGATGGGTTCCTTGGCGATCGGCCTGATCGCGGGCGTGGTCTGCCTGTGGGGGGTCACCGGCCTGAAGAAAATGCTGGGCGCGGACGATTCGCTCGATGTGTTCGGCGTGCACGGCTTGGGCGGTATTCTCGGCGCGTTGCTCACCGGCGTGTTCAACACGCAGGCGCTGGGCGGCCCGGGTCTGGTCACCGACTGGGTGACCGCGACGGTTGGCTCCAATCCGATAATCGACCAAGTGTGGATTCAGGCCAAAGCGGTCGGCGTCACGGTCGTATGGTCGGCGGTCGCAGCCTACATCTCCTTCAAGGTGGTTGACCTGTTCATCGGTCTGCGCGTGCCGGAAGAAAAAGAGCGCGAAGGCCTGGATGTGTCCGAGCACGGCGAACGCGCTTACACCATGTAACGAGTAGTTCTCTTTTCCCCAATCATTGGGGAATTTTAAAGGGGCGCGCAAGCGCCCCTTTTTTTTGATGGGGTCATTCCGTCAATGCATCGACCTCTTTAATACCCTTAAACAGCGCCAGCGCCTTCACCCGCGCCGCCTCGTGATCCACAATCGGCGCGGGATAATCGCGGCCGATGATCACGCCATAAATCTGCTGTTCAATCGGGCTGATCTGCCACGGTGCGTGAATCTCCCGCGCCTCGACCGCTGCCAACTCGGGCACGTAGCGCTTGATGAACACGCCCTGCGGGTCGAATTTCCCGGATTGGGTCACCGGGTTGAAGATGCGGAAATAGGGTTGCGCATCGCAGCCGGTAGAAGCTGCCCATTGCCAATTGCCGTTGTTTGAGGCGAGATCATAGTCGAGCAGTTTCTGCGCAAAATAGCGTTCGCCTTGCAGCCAATGCAAATGCAAATCCTTGGTCAGAAACGAGGCCGCGATCATGCGCAGCCGGTTGTGCATGAAGCCGGTTTGATTCAACTGGCGCATCGCCGCATCCACAATCGGGTAGCCGGTGCGTCCCATGCACCACGCCTCGAAGCGTTCAGGATTCGTTTCCCACGCCACCGCGTCATATTCCGTGCGAAAGGCTTGGGTCATCACGCGCGGATGATGGTACAGAATCATCTGAAAAAATTCGCGCCAGATCAATTCCGACAGCCAAGCTTGCGCGCCCTTGCCCGTGGCATAGTGGGCAGTGCGCGCCAGCTCGCGGATCGACATCGTGCCGAAGCGCAAATGCACGCCTAAATGCGAGGTGGCATCCAGCGCCGGGCTATCGCGCACTTCATCGTAATGCGCGAGGGTGGCTTGAAATGCATCCCACGCCGTTTGCGCGCCCGACATGCCGGGCTTGACCCCGAGTTGAATCAGATCCGTCGCCTGAAATCCCAACTCGGCCAGCGTCGGCAACGCGGCTGGCTCGGGCCGTGCAAACGCGTGGGTAAATTCCGCTACCGGATGCGGCACCAAATCGGCGCCCGTCACGCGCTTTAACCACGCATTTTTATACGGCGTGAAAACACTGTAGGGCCGGCCAACGCCTTTCATGACTTCATCGCGCTCAAAGATCACCTGATCCTTGAACGCATTGAACTCGATTCCGATCCGCTTCAGCGTTTTGGCGACGGCCGCATCGCGCATCACCGCCGCCGGTTCGTAATCGCGATTGGCAAACACCGCCGTCGCTTTTAATTCCTGCACCAACTGCGGAATCACCTCGCGCGCCGGGCCGTGGCGCACGATCAAGCCGCCCCCCATCGTGGTTAAAGCCTGGTCCAATTCTTTGACCGAGCGCCAAATGAAATCCACGCGGCGATCGGCTTTATCCGCCAGCGGGTCGAGGATATCGGTATCGAATACAAACACGCAGAACACGCGCGCGCTGTTGCGTAAGGCTTGCGACAAGGCGGCGTGATCAAAGCAACGCAGGTCGCGGCGAAACCAGACCAGCGAGATGGAGTGAGGAGGATTCATTCGGGTATTATCCTGGAAAAATCAATTACGGTTTTCAGGTAGGGAAAATATCCATGGCCGGCACCAGCCTATTACTGCTCATCGACGACATCGCCACCGTGCTGGACGATGTGGCGCTGATGACCAAAGTCGCCGCCAAAAAAACCGCGGGGGTGTTGGGCGATGACCTCGCGCTCAACGCGCAACAAGTGGCGGGCATCCAGGCCGACCGCGAATTGCCCGTGGTGTGGGCGGTGGCTAAAGGCTCCTTAAGAAACAAACTGATTTTGGTGCCCTCGGCCTTGGCGATCAGCGCTTTTGCGCCTTGGGCGGTGATCCCGCTCTTGATGCTGGGCGGCGCATATCTTTGCTATGAGGGGGTGGAGAAATTGGCGCACAAATTCCTGCACAGCAAGGATGAAGATAAAGCGCATCACCTTCATTTGGTGGAAGCGCTGGCGAACCCTGCTGTGGATATGGTCGCGTTTGAGAAAGCTAAAATCCAGGGCGCCGTGCGCACCGATTTTATTTTGTCCGCTGAGATTATCGTCATCACATTGGGCACGGTCGCCACGGCAGGCTTCGGGACGCAAGTCGCGGTGTTGACGGGCATCGCGCTGATGATGACCATCGGCGTTTACGGCTTGGTGGCCGGCATCGTCAAGCTGGATGACGCGGGGCTTTATCTCAGCCAGAAGAACGGTAGATTTCTGCGCGGTATCGGCAGAGCGATTGTGGGGGCAGCCCCGGGCTTGATGAAAAGCCTCTCCATCGTCGGCACCGCTGCGATGTTTTTGGTGGGCGGGGGCATTTTGACTCATGGCCTGCCCGGTGCGCATGAACTGATTCTTCATCTGGCAAGCAGCGCGAGCGCCATTCCCGGTATCGGCGCTGTGCTGCAAATGCTGGCCACGGCTTTGCTGGATGCGCTGGCAGGCATGGTGGCTGGCGCGGCGGTACTGGCCGGCGTGACCGTCGCGGCGCGCGCATGGCGTGGAATCAAAAATCAAAGCGCCTAGTTCCTTTCATCTTACGGAGACCGCATGAAAACAACCCTTTCCTTTTTTTTGCTAGTGGCGCTGAATTTGCCCGCAAGCGCGCAAGAGCTGACCTACCGCAAGGATATCCGCCCCTTTATAGTGCGTTAGTATCTTCCGCGCACTATCTTGGCGCGTCCAGGTTTAAAGCACTGGCTCGGCTGCGTTTATTTCCATCAACAGTTCTATCGAATTTCATTGTAAATCAATGTGTTTGCGCGCCGCGCCAGCGCCTTGTCCGTGCGTTGGCACACTCCTCGCTATTGCTCTGGTTGTAGTTTGTTTTCTTCATATCGCCATTCAATAACGGGGGAGTTTGATCATGCAACGTCGTCTTTTTGTTAAAGCCAGCATCCTGTCCTTATCGCTCGCGGCAGCGGGTCTCATGTCCATGTCCGCGCTCGCTGCGGACACGATCAAAGTCGGTATTTTGCATTCCTTGTCCGGCACCATGGCTATTTCCGAAACCGCACTGAAAGAAACCGCGCTCATGACCATTGCCGACATCAACGCCAAGGGCGGCGTGATGGGCAAGAAGCTGGAAGCCGTCGTGGTCGATCCAGCCTCGAATTGGCCTTTGTTTGCTGAAAAATCGCGCCAGTTGTTAAGCCAAGACAAAGTCGCGGTGGTGTTCGGCTGCTGGACTTCCGTCTCGCGCAAATCGGTGCTGCCGGTGTTTAAAGAATTGAATGGCCTGCTGTTCTACCCCGTGCAGTACGAGGGTGAAGAGCTGGAAAAAAATGTGTTCTACACCGGCGCCGCGCCGAACCAGCAAGCGATTCCGGCGGTGGAATATCTGATGAGCAAGGAGGGCGGTGGCGCAAAGCGCTACTTTCTGCTCGGCACCGATTATGTTTACCCGCGCACGACCAACAAAATTTTGCGCGCCTTCCTGAAGTCCAAAGGGGTGGCCGAGAAAGACATCGAAGAGGTGTACACCCCCTTCGGTCATAGCGATTATCAAACCATCGTCGCCAACATTAAAAAGTTCTCCGCGGGCGGCAAAACGGCAGTGATTTCCACCATCAACGGCGACTCCAACGTGCCCTTCTACAAAGAGCTGGGCAACGCCGGCCTGAAAGCGACCGACGTGCCGGTGGTCGCCTTCTCCGTGGGCGAAGAAGAATTACGCGGGGTCGACACCAAACCGCTGGTTGGTCATCTTGCCGCGTGGAACTACTTCATGTCGCTGAAAAACCCAGAGAACGACAAGTTCATCAAGATGTACAAAGACTGGGCTAAGAAAGCCAAGCTGCCGAATGCCGATAAAGCCGTCACCAACGATCCGATGGAAGCCACTTACGTCGGCATCCATATGTGGAAGCAGGCGGTGGAAAAAGCCAAGAGCACCGACGTGGATAAAGTGATCGCCGCGATGGGTGGGCAAAGCTTCAAAGCGCCCTCCGGCATGACGGTCAAGATGGATGAGAAAAACCACCATCTGCACAAACCGGTGTTCATCGGCGAAGTGCGCGCCGACGGCCAATTCAACGTGGTATGGAAGACGTCTGGCCCGGTTAAAGCCGCGCCGTGGAGCCCCTACATCCCCGGTAACGACAAGAAGAAAGGCGAGCCGGATAGCAAATAATCCGGATTCACCCCGGCTGGTTTCCGCTGGCCGGGGTGGCCTTGCACGTATTCCCCCTATTCTCAATATGATTCTGCGCACACTTTTCCTGCTCTGGCTGACGGTGGTCTTTGCTTCGCCGGTCCACGCCGCATTGGCGCCCGCGCTGGTCAAACAACTCGCTGCCGAAGATGCTGAAGAAAAAATCATCGCCATCAAACAACTGGCCCTGACGGCGGATGCCGACGCAACCCGCGTATTGCAGGCCTTGGCCGACGATGCCTTATTCATTTCCGGTGACAAACTGATTCGAATGGAAGGCGCGCGCGCATTCGATGCCGCCACCGGACTGGAGATATCCCCCGCGCCCGAAACCACCGAAGCGTTGATCATCAACAATCGCGTGCGCGGCGAGTTGGCGACCACCTTGGCGGTATTAAAATTATTTGTGCCCAGCCGCGACGTGCGGTTGGCGGCGGCCAAAGAATTGGAAGATAACGCCGACCCGATATTCATCCCTATTCTGGATCGCGCCTTGGCGCAAGAATCCGATTCCGAAGTAAAGCAAATGATCGCGCTGGCGCGCGCCCTGATCGCGCTCAAGAACCCCGATCCGGCGCAACGTCTGGCGGCGGTGAAGACGCTCGGTGAGAGCGATAACCCGAATCTCAAGCTGCGGCTCGCCGCAATGACCGACCCCGCCAACGAAGCGGATAGCGAAGTGCGGCGCGAAGCCCGCGCATCGCTGAGCGCGCTCGAAGGCCGGTTGCGGCTTGGCGAAAATATCAGCCGGGTTTTTTCCGGCCTGAGCTTGGGCAGCGTGCTGTTGCTGGCGGCGCTGGGCCTCGCCATCACCTACGGTGTCATGGGCGTGATCAATATGGCGCACGGCGAGCTGCTGATGGTCGGGGCTTATGCGACCTACCTCGTGCAAGGCGTGTTCCGCACCCATTTTCCCGGCGCCCTCGATTGGTATGTGGTGGCGGCGATTCCCGCCGCCTTTTTCAGCGCCGCCCTGGTCGGCATCATCATGGAACGCACCGTGATTCGCTGGCTCTATGGCCGCCCCCTGGAGACGCTGCTAGCGACTTGGGGTTTGTCGCTGATTTTGATCCAAGCGGCGCGCGTCATCTTCGGCCCGCAAAATCTGGAAGTCGCGAATCCAAGCTGGATGTCCGGCGGCGTGCAGGTGATGAGCAATGTGGTGCTGCCGTGGAGCCGCATCGTCATCATCGGCTTCGCGCTGTTCGTGC
>MEQN01000037.1:1483-3524 GCA_001770235.1 Betaproteobacteria bacterium RBG_16_58_11 | reverse complement strand
GTGGGCGCTGCTCAATCGCACGCGGCTTGGCTTATTCGTGCGCGCCGTGACGCAAAACCGCGCCATGGCCGGGTGCGTGGGCGGGCCCACCGGGCGCATCGATACGCTGGCCTTCGGCCTCGGCGCGGGCATCGCGGGCCTGGGGGGCGTGGCGCTGTCGCAAATCGCCAACGTCGGCCCGGATATGGGCCAGGGTTATATCGTCGATTCCTTCATGGTGGTGGTGCTGGGCGGCGTGGGCCAGCTCGCGGGCGCGGTGTGGGCGGCGCTGGGCTTGGGCGTGGTGACAAAATTTCTCGAAGGCTGGGCCGGCGCGGTCATCGCCAAAATCGCAGTGCTGGTGTTCATTATTATTTTCATTCAAAAGCGTCCGCAGGGCTTGTTCGCGCTGAAAGGGCGTTTTGTGGATAGCTGATATGGTCACGGCACGCACCCCTTTCTTTTACCGTTTTCTCGCTGCAACCGGCCAACGCGGTTGGATTGCGCTGGGCATTTTTGCTTTCATCACCCTGATCTTGCTGCCTATCGGCCACTTGTGGATACCTCTCGATCATCCGTTGCATGTGTCCAGCTACGTCGTCACGCTGGGCGGCAAAATCATGTGCTACGCCATTGTCGCGGTGGCCATGGATTTGATCTGGGGCTTCGGCGGTATCCTCTCCCTGGGGCATGGCCTGTTCTTCGCGCTGGGCGGTTACACCTTCGGCATGTATCTCATGCGCGGCATCGGTCGCGATGGCGTGTATCACTCGGATTTGCCGGATTTCATGGTGTTTCTCGATTGGAAGGAACTGCCCTGGTATTGGCAGGGCACCGACCATTTTTTCTATGCGCTGTTGCTGGTGTTGATCGTGCCGGCACTGCTGGCTTTCATATTTGGTTTCTTCGCCTTCCGCTCGCGCATCAAGGGCGTGTATTTTTCCATCATTACCCAGGCGCTGACTTTCGCTTTCATGCTGCTGTTTTTCCGCAACGAGACCGGCTTCGGCGGCAATAACGGCTTCACCGATTTCAAGCGCATCTTGGGTTACCCCATCACCGCGCCGGAAACACGCGTGGTGTTGTTCGCGCTGTCTGCCGCGATGCTGATGTTCACGCTCCTGCTGGGCCGGTATTTGATGGCCTCGAAATTCGGGCGCGTGCTTACGGCGATTCGCGATTCCGAATCGCGCGTGATGTTCCTGGGCTACAACCCGCTGTGGTACAAATTGTTCATCTGGACGCTCTCGGCCATGTTGTGCGCCGTCGCCGGGGCGCTCTACGTGCCGCAAGTCGGCATCATCAACCCGAGCGAGATGTCACCCGCCAATTCCATCGAAATTGCGATTTGGGTCGCGGTCGGCGGCCGCGGCACGCTGATCGGGCCGGCCTTGGGCGCGTTTATCGTCAACCTCTCCAAGAGCTGGTTCACCGTGGCGTTTCCCGAGTACTGGCTGTTTTTCCTCGGGCTGTTATTCGTGCTGGTGACCTTGTTTCTGCCCCAAGGCGTGGTGGGATTGTGGCGGCGCATACGCCAGCGGGGGGTGTCATGATGCGGGGTGAACCGATAGACGGACCCACCATCGGCGGCGGCCATATGCTGGTGGAGGGTGCGCTCGACCTGACGCACAATGTCATTCTGTATTTGGAAGACATCTCGGTGTCGTTCGATGGCTTCAAGGCGTTGAATAATCTCAATCTCACGATCGATGCGAAAGAGTTGCGCTGCATCATCGGCCCCAACGGCGCGGGCAAGACCACCATGATGGATGTCATCACCGGCAAGACGCGGCCCGATGCGGGCACGGCGTTCTTCGGTCAGACCCTGGATTTAACCCGCCTATCGGAGCCGGAAATTGCCCGTGCCGGCATCGGCCGAAAATTTCAGAAGCCCACCGTGTTCGAGCAGCACAGCGTGTTCGAAAATCTCGAACTGGCGATGAATACCAACAAGCAAGTACGGCGCAGCCTGTTCGTCGAAATCGATGATCTGACGCGCGACCGGATCGCCGATACCTTGCGCCTGATTCGCCTCAATGAACACGCGGATCAACTTGCGGGT
>MEQN01000037.1:0-1459 GCA_001770235.1 Betaproteobacteria bacterium RBG_16_58_11 | reverse complement strand
TGGCTGGAAATCGGCATGCTGCTGATGCAGGAGCCACGGCTGCTGTTGCTGGATGAGCCCGTGGCGGGCATGACCGACGACGAGACCGCGCGCACCGCCGAGCTATTCAAATCGCTCGCGGGCAAACAATCCCTGGTCGTGGTCGAGCACGACATGGCCTTCATCGAGCAACTCGGCGGCAAAGTCACCGTGCTGCATGAGGGCAGCGTGCTGGCCGAAGGCGATCTGGCGACGGTGCAGGCCAATCCGCAAGTCATCGAAGTTTATTTAGGCCGCTAGCGATGTTGCGCATCGAAAATCTCAATCAGTACTACGGCGGCAGCCATATTCTGCGCGACCTCTCGTTCGAGGTGCAGACCGGCCAAGTGACGACGCTGCTCGGCCGCAACGGCGTGGGCAAATCGACCTTGCTCAAATGCCTGATGGGCTTGGTGCCCGCCGCTGCCGGCACGATTACCTTCGATGACCGCGATATCACGCGCGAGCCTTCTCACCAGCGCGTGCGCGCAGGAATTGGGTATGTGCCGCAAGGGCGCGAAATTTTTCCGCGTCTCACTGTGCAGGAAAATCTGCTGATGGGACTCGCACCCAAGCCCGGCGGCACGCCGCTGCCGCCGCGCATTTTCGACATGTTCCCGGTGTTGAAACAAATGCTCAAGCGCCGCGGCGGCGATCTTTCCGGCGGCCAGCAACAGCAGCTCGCCATTGGTCGCGCACTGGCGTCCTCGCCCAAGCTCTTGATCCTGGATGAGCCGACTGAGGGGATTCAACCCTCGATCATCAAAGACATCGAGCGCGCCATCCGCACCCTGGCGGAAGAGGGCAGCATGGCGATTCTGCTGGTAGAGCAGTATTACGATTTCGCTCGCTCCTTGGCCGACCAATACTTGTTGATGGAGCGCGGCGAATTCATCAAGCGCGGCGCGGGTGAGAATATGGAGCAGGACGGCGTGCGCGATCTACTCGCGGTATGATTTGCGGATGTTGATCGAAACGCCCCTCGTTACGTCCGGCTGGCGCGCCGAACTCGCTTTGCAATTCGCGCGCCGGGGTGAAACCACGCTCCTGACGCAGCGCAGTCATTACGGGCCGTTGCGGGTACAAAAGGCGCTATTTCCAGAAGGCGGCGCGGTGTGCCATGCGATTCTGCTGCACCCGCCGGCCGGTATCGCGGGCGGCGATGAACTGCAAATCAAGGTGGCGGTGGAACCGCTGGCCCATGCCTTGCTTACCACCCCCGGCGCCGGCAAATGGTATCGCTCAGCCGCGCCCTGGGCGCAGCAAGCCGTGCATCTCGATGTGGCGGCGGGTGCATTGTTGGAGTGGCTGCCGCAAGAGACGATTTTTTTCAGTGGTTGCCGCGCTACGATAAATCACCGCGTCACCTTAGCCGCCGGGGCGCGCTATTTGGGGTGGGATGTGTGGTGCCTGGGGCGCACCGCATCGGGGGAGCGCTTCG
>MEQN01000036.1:33897-34024 GCA_001770235.1 Betaproteobacteria bacterium RBG_16_58_11 | reverse complement strand
CGGCGCGCGCCGTCAACCGCGTCAAAATATCCTTGCAGCGTTCTGCCTGGGCGCGCAGCAGGCGCAAATCATCCGCCAGCGCCGGATCATCGGCGTGATCCCGTTCCAACTCTTTCGCAATCACCGC
>MEQN01000036.1:33709-33857 GCA_001770235.1 Betaproteobacteria bacterium RBG_16_58_11 | reverse complement strand
GCGGCCAGCGTGCCGAGCGCGACCAATTGCTCGTTGCGCAGCGCATCCTCGCGCGCTGCCGCGAGCCGCCGGTCGCGCTCGCGGATCGACTGCGCCATGCGCGCGACGAACCACGCGATCAACACCCCGCTCAGCGCGAAATTGAACC
>MEQN01000036.1:33392-33622 GCA_001770235.1 Betaproteobacteria bacterium RBG_16_58_11 | reverse complement strand
GCAGGGCGAAGCTGCCCGGCCCCTGCGGCAGCGGCACGTAAAAGAACAGCAGCGCGCTATAGCACGCCAGCGTGGCGCCGGCGATGCTCCAGGTATAGGCGATGGGCAGCATCGCGGCGGCAATCGACAGCGGCAGCAAATACAAGGTGACGAAGGGATTGGTCGAACCGCCGGTGAAATACAAGAGCGCAGTCAGCACGCCGATATCGATCAGGAGATGCCCCGCCAAC
>MEQN01000036.1:33207-33382 GCA_001770235.1 Betaproteobacteria bacterium RBG_16_58_11 | reverse complement strand
TCACCGGCCAAGGCTGGCGCGTCCGCCACCAAGTGAGCGCACCGGCGAGCGCGAGGCCCGCGGTCAGCGCCAGCAGGATTCCTGTCGGCAGCGCCATGCCGACGCCGTAAACCACAATGGCGATGGCGCCGGCCTGGCCCGCAACCTCGATCGCGCGCAAGCCGACCAATCGGCG
>MEQN01000036.1:32832-33105 GCA_001770235.1 Betaproteobacteria bacterium RBG_16_58_11 | reverse complement strand
GCCGCGCCACGTGACGATATGCCGCACGCTCGCGCCTCCGTGTTTCGCTATCCTTACCCGCTTTCTTGGGGAGGAAGCACATGCGTGGGTGGGGTCGTCTGATCTGTTCGTTGGCAACGCTGTCGTTGCCGCTTGCCGTTGCAGCCCGCAGACGCAATCTGCCTGGCAGGTTTTTGCCGATGCGGCGCACCCGTACAGGAGGGTGCCCCCCTCTGGCATCAGCGTGCGCTGATGGCTGAACTCAAGCTCGCCTACTGACATGAAGCGTCTGCT
>MEQN01000036.1:31599-32770 GCA_001770235.1 Betaproteobacteria bacterium RBG_16_58_11 | reverse complement strand
AAGTTCCGCCGTGACGCGGGAAAACCATTTGTCCCACGCCCGTCCGCTGGAGGACGTGAGCCATTGCTTGAGTCTGGAGGAGGTGTGGCGTATCAGCGCTGCACAGCGAAGCGCTTCTTCTCTGGGCGGTAAACCGGCCAAGACCGAACACTCGCGCGCCCCTGGGCAGCATCGCCGTGACGCTGCATCTTCATCAGAAAAATCCATGCGGGATGAAGTCGTCGAAGCCCGTTTGTCACTTGTGAATAACACCCCTGTTTGGCAAGTCGAGGATGGACAAGGCCGGCGCCACGCCCTCTCTGCTCTGAATGGACAGGTACTGGAAGTGTCGCCCGAAACCGCTGTCCAGATCGCCCTGGCATGGGGCGGCAAGGACGTAACACCACGATTCATGGAAACCTTGGAGCGTGACCGGGGCATGCGGATGATGTCGCTTGATGCCTATCGCCCCCTTCACAAAATCGCCTTGGGGGATGAAGCGGGAACGGAGCTGGATATTTCATCCCGCACCGGGGATGTCCTCAACGCAAGCAGCCGTTTGCAACGGGCCATGAATTACGCCGGGAGCTGGCTGCACTTCTTCCGCCCCCTCGACTCAGTGGGCTTGGGCGAGCAGCGCAAGGCTATTTTGACCTGGGGCGCTTTCATAGCCTGTTTCGCCGCCCTGACCGGATTGATTGCGGGCTGGCTACGCTGGCGTCCGGGTTGGCTGGGTGCGCGCACTTACGAGGACGGCCGCACTCAACCCTATCGTGCGCCCTGGCCGCGCTGGCATTTTTGGCTTGGATTGGCGGGCGGCTTGGTTACCCTGACCTGGATCGCCAGTGGTTTTCTGGCTAATAACCCCTGGCAAATGTTCTCGCGCCCTCAACCCACACGGGATGAACTGGCCCGCTTTCAAGCCGGCCCCATTCCCCCTGATGTGCTCGCCCTGCGCCCTGAAAGCCTGCTGCCCCCAAACAGGTCCATCGTGGAGATAAGCCTTCGCGTTGTGGGCGATCAGCGCGTCATCCTGGCTTACGATGCCACGGGAACAGCGCTCCCTGCCGGACAAGGCCGCCCGGCAAGCATCGGGGAGAAAATACTGCTGGATGCGGCGATTCGCGTGCTGCCCGGCGCGGCAATCAAGACCCATGCGCTGCTCTTGGAATATGACAACTACTATTATCCC
>MEQN01000036.1:30404-31591 GCA_001770235.1 Betaproteobacteria bacterium RBG_16_58_11 | reverse complement strand
CCGCTGCCCGTGCTGCGGGTTGAGCTGGACGACCCGGCGTCACACTGGCTGTATATCGATCCCATCGAAGGCCGTCTTCTGGTGAAAATCGACCGTAGCCGGCGGGTTTATCGCTGGGTTTTTAGCGCGCTCCACAACTGGGATTTTGCTTGGCTCTATCGCCGGCCGGTCTGGGATATATGGATGGCGAGTTGGAGCCTGGTTGGGCTGGCTTTATCCCTTACCTCTCTGGTCATCGGCTGGCGACGGCTAAAGCGTTATGCCCTCCGTGCCGGAAAATCGAAAAAAACAGCGGATGACATTTCCTCCGTTTCAACATCCACGATCCCTAGTATTTATTTTCCAACCGGGGAAAACAAATCTTAATAACCAAATCAATTTGGAGATATGCATGAAGTCGCAAGTGAAATTATTTTCCCCCGCCAAATGGCCACTGATTAGCCTGTGTGGCGCGCTTCTCGGCGCGTTTCAGCCGTTTGCAATGGCCGAACCGGAAGACAAGACGCTGCCAGAAATCGTTGTCAAAGGCGAGGTTTCCATGGCGGATAAGAACCAATTGCCGGTTGTCAGCGAGAGCGTCACGGCGGCGAAGATGGCCGATTCAATCAACGTCACCGACACGCAGGACGCACTCAAGTACCTGCCGAACATGCTGGTGCGCAAGCGCTATATCGGCGATACCGGCGCACCGATGGCGACCCGCACCTCGGGCACTTCATCCAATGCACGCAACCTGGTGCTGGCCGATGGCGTGCTGATCTCGAATCTCCTGGGCAACAGCACCGCTTACTCGCCGCGCTGGGGCATGGTTGCGCCTGAAGAGATCGAGCGGATCGACGTCCTTTATGGCCCCTATGCCGCGGCCTACGCCGGCAATTCCATGGGTGCGGTGGTCGAAATGACGACCCGAATGCCAAAAAAATTCGAGGCCAGCGTCAAGCAGCAGGAAACCTGGCAGGACTTTGAACTGTATGGCACCAGCGACACCTTCCGCTCCAGCCAGACCAGCGCGCTACTCGGCAACCGCGCCGGTGATTTCTCCTGGTGGCTCAGCGCAAATCACCTGGACAGCCATAGCCATCCGGCAACACTGGTAACGAAAGCTCAATCGAGTACCGCAGCCGGCGCTGAACCTGTCGTAACGGGCGCTTACGCGGACAAAAATACGACAAATAGTCCGATTCTTG
>MEQN01000036.1:30067-30365 GCA_001770235.1 Betaproteobacteria bacterium RBG_16_58_11 | reverse complement strand
GAAGCTTGCATACGATATTACGCCGACGCTTCAGGCCGCCTACACCTTCGGCTTGTGGACGAACTCGGCGGCCAACTCGTTTCAGACCTATCTTCGAGACGCAAGCGGTAACCCGTTCTACGGATCAGGAGCAGCCGTCAATATTGATGGGAAACAATACAGCATTTCGACTACCACGTTTTCGAGCAGCATGAACCGCGTCGAACAGGAACATCAGATGCATAGCCTTTCGTTGAAATCCAATACCCGCGGCATCTGGGACTGGGAGGCAGTCGCCAGCTACTACGATTACGGCAAG
>MEQN01000036.1:29765-30051 GCA_001770235.1 Betaproteobacteria bacterium RBG_16_58_11 | reverse complement strand
CCACAGGGGCTATGCCGGCTGGACTTGGCAGCGGCGCCGGGCGGACCACCTATATGGATGGCACCGGTTGGCGCACGCTCGACCTGAAGGGCGTTTGGCGCCCGCAAGGGATAGCCGGAGCACACCATGTGAGTTTCGGCTTTCATCACGATCAATATCTCCTCAACAATCCGACCTACACCACGTCTGACTGGATTTCCGGCGGCAATGGCGCGCTCTACTCGGATTCACAAGGAAAGACGCAGACCGAGGCCCTTTACCTGCAGGACGCGTGGCGGTTTGCCCC
>MEQN01000036.1:28644-29741 GCA_001770235.1 Betaproteobacteria bacterium RBG_16_58_11 | reverse complement strand
ACGCTACGAGCAATGGCGCGCCTACGACGGTTCTTCTGTCACCAGCGGCGCGCCAACGGTCAGGGTGACCCACCCCGAGCGCAACGAGGGCAATTTATCGCCAAAGGCAGCGCTTGAATGGGCCGCGACCGATCTCTGGTCGTTGCGCGCGGCGTTGGGCAAGGCCTACCGCTACCCCACGGTTGCCGAGCTATTCCAGACGACGACGGGTGCAACGCCGACCAATCCAGACCCCAATCTCAAAGCGGAAGTAGCGGTCTCCGGCGAAATCTCGGCCGAGCGAGCGCTCCCGAAAGGCAAGCTGCGCGCAACCCTGTTCCAGGAGAACTCGAAAGATGCGCTCTACAGCCAGTTGAACACCCTGAACGGCATTACGTACATCCAGAACATCGACAAAATCCGCACGCGCGGCATCGAACTGGCTGCACAGGGCATTGAAGTCGGGATTCGCGGACTGGAGTTTGCCGGCAGTGTGACCTATGCGGATTCGGAAATCGTCAAGAACGACAAGAATCCGAACAGCGTCGGGAAGCACCAGCCGCGGATTCCCAACTGGCGCGCCACGCTCACCGCCACCTACCGCCCGAGCGAGGCCTTGGCGCTCTCGATGGGCGCCCGCTACAGCGGCAGGCAGTATGGCCAACTGGACAACAGTGACGTGAATTCTCACTTCTACCAGGGCATCGATTCTTTCGTCGTCGTCGACGCACGTATTCGCTACCAGGTAGCCAAGCAGTGGAGCGCCGCAGTCGGTGTGGATAATCTGAACAACAAGAAATACTACATCTGGCACCCCTTTCCCCAGCGCACGCTCGTCGCTGAGTTGAAATTTAATTACTGACATCTGGCCAACGATGCAATGCTAAACGCGACCAAGCAAGCGAATGCGGAACAGGCGGCGGGGCTCATCCTTGTCCTCGCCCTGCACGCCGCCGTCTTGTGGGGCCTGTGGAGCCATCGGCTCATTCCCACGCCGCAGGAGGCGGTGATTCTCTTCGTCAATTTCATTGCGCCGCAGCCCCCCCAAGCAGAAGTGCTGCCCAAGCGCGTACCGCGCCCCACCCCGCCCCGGCCAATGGAGAACCCGCAGCCGCGGC
>MEQN01000036.1:28514-28637 GCA_001770235.1 Betaproteobacteria bacterium RBG_16_58_11 | reverse complement strand
GGCGGAGGCGCCCGTCGTTTCTGCCGCGGAGCCGGTGGCGCCGGCGTTCATCCCCGCAGCGGTGACGGAAGCGCCGCCGGCGCCGAAACCGGCCGGCCCGGTCGCCCTCGGTTCCGAACTCTC
>MEQN01000036.1:10676-28352 GCA_001770235.1 Betaproteobacteria bacterium RBG_16_58_11 | reverse complement strand
CCGCGCTGGCCGCGGTGAAAACCTGGCGCTGCCGCCCGGCCAAGCGCGACGGCCAACCGGTGCGCGCCGTCGCGCTGCAACCCTTCAACTTCGTGCTACAAGGAATCTGATCTCATGGAACACAGTCTCGGCTTCGCCCACTTTCTCACCCAGACCGACGCCGTCGGCAAGAGCTTGCTGGTGCTGCTGCTCGCGTTGTCGGTGGCGAGCTGGTATCTCATCTTCACCAAGGGGGTGGCCAACTTTCTGGCGGGACGGCGCGCGGAGATTTTTCTCAAGCGCTTCTGGAGCGCCGATTCCCTGCACGAGATGAGCGCGACGCTGAACGCCCGCCCGGCCGACAACGCTTTCGCGCAACTCGCGCAACTGGCGCTGGACGCCGCCGCCGATTCGGAAAAGCACGGCTTGCAAAAGCTCGCTGCGGCGGGCGGCGCGGGCGAATTTCTCACCCGCGTGCTGCGCAACGGCATCGACCAGGAAGCGGCGCGCGTCGAAAACGGCCTCACGCTGATGGCCTCGGCCGGCTCGGCCGCGCCCTACATCGGCCTGTTCGGCACGGTGTGGGGCATCTACCACGCGCTGGTGCAGATCGGCCTTTCCGGCCAGGGTACGCTGGACAAAGTGGCCGGCCCGGTGGGCGAGGCGCTGATCATGACGGCGCTGGGGCTGGCGGTGGCGATTCCGGCGGTGCTGGCCTACAACGCTTTTGTGCGCCGCAATCGCATCTGGCTGGCGCGCTTGGACGCTTTCGCCCATGACCTGTTCGCGCTGATCGCCGTTGGCGCCAAGACCAACAGTTCGGTGGGCGAGGTGCGCCCGCTGCGCGTAGTGACCCCCGTTGAAGGGAGGCCGTGATGGCGTTCGGCAGCTTCAGCAGCGGCGGCCACCAGGCGCCGATGGCCGAAATCAATGTGGTGCCGCTGGTGGATGTGATGCTGGTGCTGCTGGTGATCTTCATCATCACCGCGCCGCTGCTCACGCATGCGGTGAAGATCGACCTGCCCAAGGCGTCGAGCAATCCGAACATCACACAGCCGGAGCACATCGAATTCGCCATCCGCGCCGACGGCAGCCTGCACTGGAACGGCGAGCCGGTCACGCCGGCGCCGTTGGCGCCGCGCTTCGCCGCCGCCGCAAAGCGCCATCCGCAGACCGAGCTACACCTGCGCGCGGACCGGCTTACCCCTTACGAACACGTGGCCCAGGTGATGTCGATCGCGGCGAAAGCCGGGCTGGTTCGCATCGGCTTCGTGACCGAGCCGGGGAAATAAACCTAGAAAACGGACACTGCGGGCTTACGCTGCGCGCTCGATGCGCCGCGCGCCCATCCGCCCCCGAGGGGGCTCCCTGCAAATCAAAAACACGCTCGCCGCTGGGCAGCGGTTGCGGGAATAAAGCCTTCCCGCAACCGCGCCGCAAGCGTGTCGTTCTCGTGGCCGTCAAGGGTCGCTGCGCTCTTGCCCTTGACGGAATCGGCGGCGTGGCAAGCTGCGAAGCGGCTAAGAAAAAAACCAGCATCACCGCGCATCGCAAAACGTGCGTCAGGGGGTCTGGCCAAGTACAATGCCGAATGCGTCGGGGATGAAGGGCTGGAAAGCCGTGCCGGTGCTGGGGGTTGGCGGGTGGGGTACGACGGGACGCGGTGGCGTGCGCTGTTGTTGCAAACAGTGCAGTGCCCTCCGCGCTACGGTCCGGTCAGCTCTATGAAGCCGAACAGCTAGCCAATCTCGGTGTTGGTAAGAACACCTCTATCTTCCGACCCACCGCAGAGCAGGTTGATACTGCAACCTTCAAAGCCATCGTTGGTGATGCGCAGTACACCAAGGGCGGACAACTGAAGGGAACCATTTTCGACAGTAGCCCACAGAGTGGTTATCCCGGTTATCTCGAAATCAAGGGTGGAACTAGCGAGCTGAATTCGACGTATCAGCTCCGGTTGCAAACCTACAAAGCGGTTACCGAGGGTCAGCCGTACACGATTCAAACGACACGTCCGGTTAATCCGGCATTCCAGCAATGGCTGGACTTCTGGGGTGTCAACGTTGTGAAGCCATGAAAATCAGGAAAGTAGCGTGGATACAGAATTTGCTTACACAAAACACCAGACGCCGAGAGGAGCAAGACCTGATGCGGATGTCGGCGACAAACTTTATTTGTTAAAGAATGTTTCCGAGTTGCGGCTGACTTATCAAATTCGCTTGCTTGCGTACTCTGCACACAGCAAGAGCAAGAAGCTCATTATCCGGCTACCTAAGCAGGCAAAGGTTCACGCATCGTTACGTGACTTCATCCGCGATTCCGACGGTTTGGTTAGTATTGAGCGTACTTAGAATATGAGTCTCTATATCTGCGTGTTTAAGGGCGACAAGGAAATCGAAGGTGTTGAAGTCGGTTTGTATGCTGACTTCAACTTCCTTCGTGACGCTGTCATTGCTACGGTCGAGCAAGGGCAAGCAGGGAGCGTATGCCCAGTGCTGGTCAATCACTCCGATAGCGACGGTGAATGGTCAGTCTCAGAAGCCGCTGCCTTGTTATCCGAATTGAAGGTAATTGAGGCGGCGCTGAGCAAGCAGCCCCCTGTTGAGTACAACTCGCCGTGGAAGAAGGAAGTTGCGAAAACGTTCGGTATCAAACCGAAAAATCTTTTGGATTGCTTCTTCGATGTTGATGGCGAGCAGTTGATTGCGCGGCTACGCGAACTCGCAGACGCGAGTATAGAAAACAAATCTCCGATACTGTTCCAGTAGCAAGCTGGCGGGTTTTAACGGTCTGTCTGACTTACGCTTAATGAAGCAAAACGGAGCCCCGATCTATAGATGAAGCAATCGTGGCCTCAGACTTTTGAAGAATAAAAAAATCCCCACCCTCCCGCTGCTGCGGGCCGACGGGGATTTCTCTTTTAGCTGCTAAAAGGTAGGCGGTGCGATGCTACCCAGCCGCTGCCTGGATCAACTCCATATCCTTCTTCAACAACTGATTGACCAATTGATTGACCGTGGTGCCGCGGGCCTCGGCGCGGGTGGCGAGGAAATCCAGCACCTCGGGTTCCAGGCGCACCGGCGGAATCAGGCGCAAATTGGGGCGATAGAACTTGCCGCGTTCGGCATTGCTGAAATCGTATTCGTCCTTCATCGTTTCACCTTTACATGTTGACCGCTGCTTGCGGCGTTCATCCTTGCTCGTACTGCTCGCGCTCGCGCCGGGTGGGTTGCCTGGCCGAGATCAAACGCACCAGCGCCGTATTGGGTCCAGTGCTCATGAACGTATGCACCACCAGCAAAAGCTTGCCGCTGCTCGCACATCCCAGACTGACCCAGCGTTCCTCATCCTCGTCGTGCTCATCGTCGAAGCGTGTCATCAAAAGCGGATCGCGCAACACGCTCATAGCCTCCATGAAGTCTACGCCATGCTTGGCGAAATTGCTCTCGGCCTTGGCGTCGTCCCACTCGAACTCGTAGTCCACACCCTCGCTCATGCCGCTGCATCCACCGGTGCGAGCGCGGCTTCTACCTGACCCTTGGCGATGATCGCGTCAATGATCTTGATCACCGTATCCTGATCGTCCTGGTTCAAACGTTCCAGCATTTTAAAGCGCCGGAACAAGCGCGAATTGGCAAGCGGCGAATCCTCCACCGGATTGCCGATCAGCAGATGATCCACGGTGACATCCAGCGTGTGCGCAGGCCAGCACCGCATCGTCGGCTGGATCGCGGGCAATCGTCGGGTTGATCTGCGCCGGCACGACCAACTGCACCAGCGCCGCATAACCTTCAAACAGCGTTTGCACCTGCAATCCGCGCGCCGCCAGCGCATCGGCGAACTTGTAGCGGGTCATCACACCCAGCAATTCAGCCAATAAAGGCGTGCTGCTGAACAATTCCACCTCCTGCCGTTTGGCCGCATCGATCAGCTTGCCCGGCGTGCCTTGCCACAACAAACCCGAGAGCGCCGTATTCGTATCAAGCACCAGGCGCACGGCGCGACTCGGCACGATAGGCATCGATCTCGGCCTGAATCTCTTCCGGCGACATGGGCGGCAGCGGTTGCGCGGCTAATTGCTCGCGCGCCTGTGCCATGCGCTCGATACGCTCGCTGCGCAAGGCTGCGCGCAACAGCTTCTCGATGGCCACCTCCGACAGCAGGCCGGCGCGTTGCGCCTCTTGCGCCAATTGATCGGACAACTTGATTTGCACGGTTGTCATGCTGATTTCTCCTTAGCGGCTGGCCGCCTGGGTTAACACGGTATCCAACATTTGTACCACGAAGCGCTGCTGCGCCTTGGGCAGATGGGAGACGGCCTCGATCTGCTGTTGCCATCTCGGCGCAGGGCCGCGCTTGCGGCTTGACTGCTCCTTCTCGCCGAAAACGCCGCTCGTATGTCCCGCCCCCTCCGTATCGAATTCCCCAACGCGCTCTATCATGCCACCGCACGCGGCGAACGCCGCGGGAACTCCGGGGCCAAGTTCTAGAATAGTAGCATCCCAACGCCCGCTGACGCGGGTGTAGCTTTTTAGCCGCTGCTACCTATCCGCCTCGATAAATTGCAACACCTCCGCCGGCGAAAGGATGGGGATATTCTGAAACTGCTTCAAACACAGCAAATCGTCATCGCCCGAAACAATCAGATCGACTTGGCCCGCGATAGCCGCAGCAAGCACCGCATCATCATCCGGGTCGCGGCACACCGGCTGCGGCAAGGGCGGCGCTTCCACCACCTCGGCGTCGAACTCCACCTGGGTGAAACCTGCGGCCTTGCGCAATTGCGCCAGCCGCTCACCAAAACTCTCGATCACTTCTGTCTTCCGTTTGGGCATGGGTGCGATTCCTGATGTGACGCACCCATGGTAAGGCCGATTCGCGCATCGGCCTGCCAAAGCATACCAAGAACGTATATTCTCGCGCCAACAGATTTCTTCAAAACGCCTCTTGACAGGTTTTAGAGCAAAGGACGAATTCATGGCACGGATATTAAGGGTATCCAGATTGCTTAGGTGTTTGCTGAACCTTGCTTCACATCGCGCAAAGACCGTTTGAAAATCTTCAGGTCTCGTGTTGCGAACATCTGGTTCCGGCCAACAATATTGCTAGGTTGAAGCTTCCCTTTCTGCACATAACGCCGGAAAGTTGGGATGGATACCTCCAAGTATTCGGCGGCTTCATTGGCAGTGAATTCGTCGTGCGCCAACTGTCCGAATACCTGTTCGTGGGTGTAATCTCCATCACGGAACGCATTTTCACCTAACATGGCAAAGAACCTGGCGCGCTCTGCCGTCGGCATATTTTTCACTTCAGCAATGAGTTCTTCAGCGGTTATCGCATGGCCCATAATCATTCCTCTTTCAAGTAACGCTTGAGTTCATCGTAGAAATTCTCGTGCGTGCCGACCTGGTAGAAATCAATCACCAGAAATTCAATCATCGTTGTTTGCTCGACCTGATCATCTGGCGGTGGCCGATAGGCAATAAGGTACTCCTGTCGATTGAACACAAACTTGTAAACCCGTATTCCCGCTAAATCGCCGACCTTTGATTCGCCGATCTTCGGGTTCTTGCAAACTTCATCAACCTCGTCCTCGATAGCAAGTTGCAATGGCTTATGCGCTTTCTTGACGTATCGCTTGAATAGCGGCTTGAAGTTTCGTTGCATGCGTTCATATTAGATCACATTTGATTTATAATCAACTCACTCAGCCCGCACAAAGGCCCAGACTAAACAACCACCGGCTAAAGCAGGCGAGTTTGAGTTGCGGACTGAAAGTCCGGATACGCGCCGGCTAACAGCGCGTCAAATCCAACGCCGCACGCGGGCCATGTACGCGCGGTATTCCGCGCCGAATTTCGTTTCGAGGTGAGCCTCTTCATGGGCGATGACGAAGTAGCGCATCAGCGCCCACACCAAGGGTAAGAACAGCAGCGGCCAAAGCGATTGCATCAACAGCGTCACGCCGGCATAGATCAACCAATCGGAAACATAAATCGGATTGCGTGAATAGCGGAAGGGGCCGCTGGTGACAAGGCTGCTCGCCGCTTTGTAAGGATTCACCGTGGTGCGGTTGCCCCAAATCGCGGATAGCGCCCAGGCAAATCCCGCGAGCCCCAGCACAATTGAGCCCAAGCCCAGGTAAGCAGCGGCGGGCACAAAATCCAGCGGTAACGCTAGGTGCGCATCCAACCACCATGCGCCGATGAGCGCCACGGCATAGATCAGCGGCGGGGGTAAAACAGTCGCGGGGCGTAGGGCATGATCGCGCATGGTTACCTCACACCAACGATGCAATGAATGCGGCTTAGGGCGCCGGGCCGCGCAGCCGCTCCGACATGTGCGGCTGAATCACCTGCAACAGTTGCGAGAACACTTTGGGATTGCCCCCCACCACATTGCCGGTCGCCAGGTAATTTTCGCCGCCGTCGAAATCGGTGACTAGGCCGCCCGCTTCTTGAATCAGCAGCACGCCGGCCGCCATATCCCACGGTTTCAAGCCCGCTTCCCAAAACCCGTCGTAACGCCCCGCCGCGACATAGGCCAAATCGAGCGAAGCGCAGCCGGGCCGGCGCAGCCCCGCGGTTTTGGGCAGCAGCTCGCGGAACATTTTGAGATAGTCATCCAGGTAAGTGAAATCGCGGTAGGGAAAGCCGGTGCCGATCAAGGATTCCTGCAAGCGCGTCTGTTTGCTGACGCGCAAACGCCGATCGTTGAGATGGGCGCCGCGTCCGCGCGTGGCGGTGAAAAGCTCATTGCGCGTGGGGTCGTACACCACGGCCAGGTTCAGCACGCCCTTGATCTGCAAGCCGATGGACACCGCGAATTGGGGAAAGCCGTGCAAAAAGTTGGTGGTGCCGTCGAGCGGATCGATAATCCACAGATAATCGGAGTGGCCTTGAGCGCCGCCCTCTTCTGCTAAAATCGCGTGATCGGGATAGGCTTCGAGCAAGACTTCGACGATGGCCTGTTCCGCCATCCTATCTACCTCGCTGACATAATCACTGACGCCTTTGCGCTCAACGGTGAGCAAATCCACATCTTGGGTCGCGCGATTGATGAGAGAACCGGCGCGGCGGGCGGCCTTCACCGCTATTGATAACATCGGGGACATGTAAAACCTTCTCGAATTGACTTTAAAGAACGAAGCAGACATTTTAAATGAAAAACGCCCCGACTCCGCTATCGAATATCCGCATCGTGCTCGACCACACCAGCCATCCCGGCAATATCGGGGCCGCCGCGCGCGCCTTGAAAACCATGGGGCTGCATCGTTTGCACTTGATCGAACCACGACGCTTTCCCCATGCCGAGGCCGATGCCTTGGCCTGCGATGCGAAAGATGTGCTGCAAGCTGCGCAAGTTCACAGCACCCTGGACGAGGCGCTCGCCGGCTGTGTTTTCGCGGCGGGCTTGACCGCGCGCAAGCGGCATATGGGGCACACCTCTGTGGATGTGCGCGAGGCGGCGCAGCGCTTGATTCAAATCGCCGCGACACAGGAAGTGGCGCTGCTATTCGGCAACGAGGCCTATGGGCTCTCGAATGATGAGTTAAGTAAATGCCAGCTCATGATCTCGATTCCCACCGATGAGGCGTACACCTCGTTGAATGTCGCCAGCGCCGTGCAAATCATGGCGTATGAGCTGCGCATGGCTTGGCTCGCTGCGCCGCAAGCTTTGCCAGCGCCGGTCGAGTTGGCGCGCTTGGATGACATCGAGTTGTTCTACAAGCGCTTGGAAGAAACCCTGATCCGAATACAGTTTCTCGACCCGAATAACCCTAAACGCCTCATGCCTAGAGTGCGCCGATTATTCGCGCGCACGGTACTCGAAAAAGAAGAGTTGAACATCCTGATGGGCATGCTTAAATCCATCAATTTGAACGTCAAATAGAAAGTGGACTGAATTACTCGACTTAAAATATAATGATTGTCTTACATTCGAAGACAGCCCATGTTCAACCACCTGCGCGAAGATATAGCGGTCGTTTTTGAGCGCGACCCGGCGGCCCGCTCCACCTTTGAGGTACTCACCACCTATCCGGGGGTGCATGCGCTGCTGTTCCATCGTCTGGCGCATTTCCTCTGGACGCACGGCTTGCGTTGGCTGGCGCGCTTTTTGTCCCACCTCGGGCGCTGGTTTACCGGCATCGAGATCCATCCCGGCGCCACCATTGGCCGCCGCGTTTTCATCGATCATGGCATGGGCGTGGTGGTGGGTGAAACCGCGGAAATCGGCGACGAATGCACGCTGTATCACGGCGTCACCCTGGGTGGCACCACTTGGAATAAAGGCAAGCGCCACCCCACCCTGGGGCGCGGCGTGGTGATCGGCGCCGGGGCAAAAATTCTCGGGCCGATTACCATAGGCGAAAACGCCAAAGTCGGTTCCAACGCGGTCGTGGTGAAGGACGTGCCGCCGGGGGCCACCGCCGTCGGCATCCCGGCGCGCATTCTGGACACCGACCAAGCCAAAATCCGGGCAGAAACCGCCGAGAAAATGGGGTTTTCTGCCTATGCGATCAGCCAGGATATGAACGATCCCATGGTGCAGGCGATCCACGCCATTCTCGATCACACGGCCGCGAATGATCAGCGTATGCAACTGATTCTGAAGGCTTTAGAGAAGCTCGGCGCGGACATCAATTCAGTATCCGTGGCGGAAGAAAAATTTGATGTGAACTACCTGAACAAAATAGTTGACTAATTTAGTAGGGAACGTTAGGCTTTCACTATCAAATTCTGCTTAAACAGGGGTGTAGACATGAGACTGACCACAAAAGGACGCTTTGCAGTAACCGCGATGCTGGATTTGGCCATGCGTGACGGCCGCGGCCCCATCACCTTGGCCGGCATCAGCGAACGTCAAAAAATCTCCCTTTCCTACCTGGAGCAATTGTTCGGCAAGCTGCGCCGCAACGCGCTGGTGGAAAGCGTGCGCGGCCCCGGCGGCGGTTACTGCCTGGCCCGTGGCACCGGTGAAATTTCGGTCGCCCAGATCATCCGCGCCGTGGACGAACCGGTCGATGCCACCCAATGCGGCGGCCTGGGCAATTGTCTGGGTGATCAAGCCTGCATGACCCATGAACTGTGGACCGGCCTGAACAAGCATATCTACGAATATTTGGAGGCGTTTTCGCTCGCCGATCTGGTTGCCACGCAAAACACCGAGGCGGAAAAAGTATCGGTGATGAAAGATACGCGCGCCACGAGCGCAGCCGCGGCGTAATCGATTTTATTGAAGGACCGCAATGATGGTGAAGACCCCGATTTATCTGGACTACTCCGCGACCACGCCGGTGGACCCGCGCGTGGCGGCAAAAATGATTCCCTATTTGACCGAGCATTTCGGCAACCCCGCCTCGCGCTCGCACCCATTCGGCTGGGAAGCGGAAAAAGCCGTGGAAGAGGCGCGCGAACAAGTCGCACAACTGGTGAACGCGGATCCGAAAGAAATCATCTGGACCTCCGGCGCCACCGAATCCAACAACTTGGCGATCAAGGGCGCGGCCCATTTTTACCAAGGCAAGGGCAAGCATCTGGTCACGGTAAAGACCGAGCACAAAGCGGTGCTCGACACCATGCGCGAGTTGGAACGCCAAGGTTTCGAAGTCACTTACCTGCCGGTGCAAAGCAACGGCTTGGTGGATATCGAGCAATTCAAAGCCGCGCTGCGGCCCGACACGATTCTGGCGTCGGTCTTGTATGTGAACAACGAAATCGGCGTGATCCAAGACATCGCCCAGCTCGGTGAAATCTGCCGCGCCAAAGGCGTTATTTTCCACGTCGACGCTGCGCAAGCCACCGGCAAAGTCGTCATCGACCTGCAACAGCTTAAAGTCGATTTGATGTCGTTCTCCGCACACAAAACCTATGGCCCGAAAGGCATCGGCGCACTGTACGTGCGGCGCAAGCCCCGGATTCGCCTCGAAGCGCAAATGCACGGCGGCGGCCACGAGCGCGGCCTGCGTTCCGGCACGCTGGCGACGCACCAGATCGCCGGTATGGGCGAGGCTTTCCGCATTGCGCGGGAAGAAATGGCGACCGAGAACGAGCGCATTCGCATGCTGCGCGACCGGCTGCTGAAAGGCCTGCAAGACATGGAAGAGGTGTACGTCAACGGCGATATGCACAGCCGCGTGCCGCACAACCTGAATATCAGCTTCAATTTTGTCGAAGGTGAATCGCTGCTCATGGCGATCAAGGACGTCGCGGTATCCAGCGGCTCCGCTTGCACCTCCGCCAGCCTCGAGCCGTCTTATGTCTTGCGCGCCTTGGGCCGCAGCGACGAATTGGCGCATAGCTCGACTCGATTTACCCTCGGCCGCTTTACCACCGAGGAAGAAATCGACTTCACCATCGACCTCGTCAAAAGCAAAATCGGCAAGCTGCGCGAATTGTCCCCCTTGTGGGAGATGTTCAAGGACGGCATCGACATCAATTCGATTCAGTGGGCAGCACACTAATTACTCAGCAGGAGAACGATCATGGCATACAGCGATAAAGTTCTGGACCATTATGAAAACCCCCGCAACGTCGGCTCTTTTGGCAAAGAAGATGACGATGTGGGCACCGGCATGGTGGGCGCGCCCGCCTGCGGCGATGTGATGAAGCTGCAAATCAAAGTCGGCAAGGATGGCGTCATCGAAGATGCCAAATTCAAGACCTACGGCTGCGGTTCCGCCATTGCTTCCAGCTCGCTCGTGACCGAGTGGGTGAAGGGCAAAACGCTGGATCAGGCGATGTCGATCAAGAACACCCAAATCGCGGAAGAGCTCGCCCTGCCGCCGGTTAAAATCCACTGCTCGATTCTGGCGGAAGACGCGATCAAAGCCGCGGTCGCCGACTACAAACAAAAGCACAGCGACGCCGCGGCCCCCGCCGCCGCCGCGAAATAATTCGAGGTTTGACATGGCGATCACGCTCACCGAAAAAGCCGCCACGCATGTGAAAAACTTCATCGCCAAGCGCGGCAAAGGCGTCGGCTTGCGCTTTGCCGTGCGCACCACGGGTTGCTCCGGCCTGGCCTACGTGCTCGAATTCGTGGATGAGGCCAAGGATGAAGATCAGGTGTTCGAGAGCAACGGCGTGAAAGTATTCATCGATGCGAAAAGCCTGGCCTATGTCGATGGCACCGAACTCGACTACACGCGCGAAGGCTTGAACGAAGGGTTTAAATTCAACAACCCCAACGTCAAGGATAGCTGCGGCTGCGGCGAGAGCTTTAACGTATAAAGTAACTCGCGCAGCGAGCCCAAGTCCCTCTCGCCCGCCTGCGGGAGAGAGCTAGGAGAGAGGGCAAGCAGTAAGCCGCTATAATTGCTACCGAACCTCCATAGCCAGCCACCCGCTTCATGATCGACTTTTCCAAAAATCACTTCCAACTCTTCGGCCTGGAACCTGCGTTCCAACTCGACTTGGCGCGCGTGGAGCAGAGCTATCGCGATATCCAGGCGCAAGTGCATCCGGATAAATTCAGCCATGCCCCGGATGCCGAGCGCCGCTTGTCGATGCAATGGTCCACGCATGTGAACGAGGCCTATCAAACCCTGAAGCAGCCGATCAGCCGCGCGCGCTACCTGTTGAAGCTGCATGGGGTGGATACCTTGGAAGAAACCAACACCGCGATGCCCGCCGATTTTTTGATGGAACAGATGGAATGGCGCGAGGCGATCGGCGAAGCGAAGGACGCCGCCGATGCGGCCGGACTCGATCATCTCGGCGCCAAGCTGCGCCAGGCGATGCATCACTTGCAGGACGATGTCGGCCGGCGCCTGGATCAAAGCCATGACTACCCCGGCGCAGCGGAGGCGGTGCGCAAGCTGCGCTTCCTGGAAAAGCTGCGCGAAGAAATCAACGATGCGTTGGAAGCGCTGGAGGCCTGATGGCACTACTGCAAATCGCCGAACCGGGCATGAGCGCCGCGCCGCACCAACACCGCCTGGCGGTGGGCATCGATCTCGGCACCACCAACTCCCTGGTAGCCACCGTGCGTAGCGGCATGAGCGTGGTGTTGAGCGATGATGACGGGCGTCCCCTGCTGCCCTCCATCGTGCGCTACAGCGGCACGGGCGAAGTGGAAGTCGGTTACATCGCCCTTGCCCACCAATGCACCGATCCGCAGAACACCATTGTTTCGGTCAAGCGCTTCATGGGCCGCGGCTTGAAAGATATTCCGCACACGCATGAAATGCCCTACAAATTCGTGGATGCGCCGGGCATGGTGCAGATCAAGACCTGCGCCGGCGCCAAAAGCCCGGTGGAAATATCCGCCGACATTCTCAAGGCGCTGCGCGCCCGCGCCGAAAAAGCGCTCGGGGGCGAGCTGGTCGGCGCGGTGATTACCGTGCCCGCCTATTTCGACGACGCCCAGCGCCAGGCGACCAAGGACGCGGCGCGCCTGGCCGGCCTCAACGTGCTGCGCCTGCTGAACGAGCCCACCGCCGCCGCCGTGGCCTACGGTTTGGACAATGCGTCCGAAGGCGTGTACGCGGTCTATGACTTGGGCGGCGGCACCTTCGATATTTCCATCTTGCGCCTGCAAAAAGGCGTGTTCGAGGTGCTCGCCACCAGCGGCGATTCGGCGCTCGGCGGCGATGACTTCGATCGCCGGGTATTTTGCTGGGCGCTGGAACAATCCACCCTCTCCCCGCTCAACGCCCAAGACACGCGGCTGTTGATGGCCAAGGCGCGCGAAGTGAAGGAAGAGCTCACCTATCACGGCGAAACGCGTTTTACCGCCGTGCTCTCCACCGGCGAGATGGTGGATTTACCCATCACCAGTCCTCTCTTGGCAGAACTCACCCAAGGCCTGGTGAAAAAAACCCTGACCCCCACGCGCAAGGCGTTGCGCGATGCGGGGCTCACGCCCGAGGACATTAAAGGCGTGGTGATGGTCGGCGGCGCGACCCGCATGCCGCACATTCAACGTGCGGTCGCTGAATTCTTTAAGCAAACACCGCTCACCAATCTGGACCCGGATAAAGTCGTCGCACTCGGTGCGGCGATCCAAGCGGACATTTTGGCCGGCAACAAGCGCGGCGAGGAAGTGTTGCTGTTGGACGTGATCCCGCTCTCGCTCGGCATCGAAACCATGGGCGGCTTGGTGGAAAAAGTCATCCCGCGCAATGCCACCATTCCCACCGCGCGCGGCCAGGATTTCACCACTTACAAAGATGGCCAGACCGCGATGAGCTTTCATGTGGTGCAAGGCGAACGCGAATTGGTCTCCGACTGCCGCTCGCTGGCGCGCTTCGAGCTGCGCGGCATCCCGCCCATGGTGGCGGGCGCGGCGCGCATCCGCCTCACGTTTCAGGTCGATGCCGACGGTCTGCTCTCGGTGTCGGCGCGCGAGCAAATCAGCGGCGTCGAAGCCGCCATCAGCGTCAAACCCTCGTATGGTCTCTCGGACGATGAGATCACCAACATGCTGCTCGCCTCGCGCGATCACGCCAACGATGACAAGCTGGCGCGCGCGCTCAAGGAACAACAAGTCGAGGCCACCGCCATCTTGGAGGCCGTCGCCAGCGCGATGGCGGCCGATAGCGCCCTGCTCGCTCCCCACGAGCGCGCCGCGATTGAAGCCAGCATGGGTGCGCTAAAAAAGACCATGAACGGCACGGATCACCGCGCGATCAAAGCGGCCGTCGATGCGCTCAACCACGCCACCGAAGCCTTTGCCGCGCTGCGCATGGATGCCTCCATCCGCAAAGCGTTGACCGGGCAAAAATTAGCCGATATCGGCACGTAAAAAACCGCGCGTATCGCCGATAATAGTTAAACCCCAACCCAAGCTGCTTACCGCCATGCCCCAACTCATTGTCCTGCCCCATGTCGAACTCTGCCCCCAGGGCGCCGCCATCGATGCCACCCCCGGCAAAACCATTTGCGACACGCTCTTGGAAAACGGCATCGAGATCGAACACGCCTGCGAAAAATCCTGCGCTTGCACCACTTGCCATGTAATAGTGCGCGAAGGCTTCGAATCGCTGCTGCCCGCGGAAGAATTGGAAGAAGACCTGCTGGATAAAGCCTGGGGCTTGGAGCCGACGTCGCGCCTCTCCTGCCAGGCCTTGGTAATGAGCCAAGACTTGGTGATCGAGATTCCAAAATACAGCATCAATATGGTCAAAGAAGGCCATTAAATCAGGCGTCGAACAGGAGCGTAAAGATGAAATGGACTGATGTGCGCGAAATTGCGATTGAATTATCGGAAGCGCACCCCGAGGTGGACCCGCAATACGTGCGCTTCACCGACTTGCACCGCTGGGTGACGGAACTGGAAGATTTCAACGACGACCCCGACCATTCCAACGAAAAAATTCTCGAAGCGATCCAAATGACGTGGATCGACGAAACCGGCTAACGGTCATGGCAATGCCAGCCCAGAAAATGATACTTGCCGTGACCGTTCCCTCTCTCCTAGCTCTCTCCCGCAAGCGGGAGAGAGGGACTTAGACTCGCTTCGCGAGTTTCATATTATCGCAATCCAGACGCCTCGCTCCTGAATCGGCTGGCCCGTACCTATTCCGCGCCGGCCGATTTTCTTTTTCCCTCACCATAACTTACTGTTTTTAAGGAATTTGAGGCCGAAGCCGGCTTCAAAAATACACAAGCTGTGGGATTAGCCACCCGCGCAATCCCCTATATATTGTGTTTAACCCCAAACCGGTGCAGACTATGTCTCGCGTGGGGGTAGTAAATGGCGGATGACTCGGATTTAGAAAAAACAGAAGCGGCCACGGGCAGGCGCATTCAGCGCGCGCGCGAGGATGGCAAGGTCGTCCAATCCAAAGAGCTGGCTATTTTCATCCAATTGATGGCGGCGGTCGCCGGCCTCATGCTGATGGGCAGCTACATCATGGAAAAACTTATTTCCATCATGCGGCATGGCTTCACCCTGGATCGCGCGACAATCTTCGACTCCACGCTGATGATGTCGCGCTTCATGCATGACACCTCCGACGCCCTCATCGCTTTCCTGCCCCTCATGCTGTTGTTCGTACTCGCCGCCTTTGCCGGGCCGCTGCTGATGGGCGGCTGGAATTTCACTTGGAAACCGCTCACGCCGGATCTCACCAAATTCAACCCCATTGCGGGCATGAAACGCATGGTCTCGCTCAACGGTTTGATGGAGCTGATGAAAGCGTCGGTCAAGGCCGCGCTCGTCGGCAGCATCGGCGCCTGGGTGATCTGGCGTTACAAGGATGAGCTATTCGCGCTCGCTGGCGAATCGCTCGGCGCCGGCATGGCGCATATGGGCGATTTGTTGTTCACCACCGCCTTTTTCATGATCGGCTCGCTCATCCTGCTCGTGCTGGCGGATGTGCCATTCCAGCTTTGGCACTACGCCAAGGGCTTGCGCATGACCAAGGAAGAAGTGAAGCAAGAAGCCAAGGAGACGGAGGGCGACCCCCAGATCAAGGCGCGCATTCGTTCCGCGCAACGCGCCGCGGCGCGCAAACGCATGATGTCAGCGGTGCCAAAAGCGGATGTGATCGTCACCAACCCGACCCATTACGCCGTCGCGCTGAAGTATGAGGAAGGCCAGATGGCCGCGCCGCAAATCGTGGCCAAGGGCATGGGCTTGCTGGCCGAACGCATCATGGAATTGGGGCAGGAGCATGCCGTCCCGGTGTTGCAAGCCCCGCCCCTGGCGCGCGCGCTGTATCGCCATGCCGATGTCGGCGACACCGTCCCGGAACGGCTCTACACCGCCGTGGCGGAGGTGCTGGCCTATGTGTACCAGTTGCGCAACCCCGAATACGCGGTGAAACGCCCGATCAAACCAGAACATCTGCCGGTGCCGGTTGATATGGACATGCCTGAAGTGGCCGGGGAAGCCGTCTGATGCGGAGCGCCGCTACATGAACGCACGCGTCGAAAACCTGGGATTTTTCGCTCGCCTGGATTTGTACCGCCTGGCGGGGCCGATCCTCGTGGTCATGATTTTGGCCATGATGATACTGCCGCTGCCGCCCTTCCTGCTCGATCTGCTGTTCACCTTCAACATCGCGGTGGCGATGATCGTGCTGCTGATCAGCCTGTATCTGAGCAAGCCGCTGGATTTCGCGGTATTCCCCACCGTGCTGCTGCTCACCACCCTGCTGCGCCTATCGCTCAATGTGGCCTCGACCCGGGTCGTGCTGCTGGAAGGCCACACCGGGCCGGATGCCGCGGGCAAGGTGATCGAGGCGTTCGGCCAATTCCTGGTCGGCGGCAACTACGCGGTCGGCATCGTGGTATTCGCGATCCTGGTGCTGATCAATTTCGTGGTGATCACCAAGGGCTCGGGCCGGATCGCGGAAGTGGCGGCCCGTTTCACCTTGGACGCGATGCCCGGCAAGCAAATGGCGATCGACGCCGATCTCAACACCGGCCTGATCGGCGAAGACGAAGCGCGCCGCCGGCGCGCGGCGATCGCGCTCGAAGCCGAGTTCTACGGCGCCATGGACGGCGCGAGCAAATTCGTGCGCGGCGATGCGGTGGCGGGCATCCTGATCACCATCATCAACATCATCGGCGGACTCGCCATTGGGGTGCTGCAACACGACCTGCCGATCCAGCAAGCGCTGGAAACTTATACCCTGCTCGCCATCGGCGATGGTTTGGTGGCGCAAATCCCGGCGCTGGTGATCTCCACCGCCGCCGGCATCGTGGTCTCGCGCGTCTCGGCCGAAAAAGACATCGGCGCGCAGATCATCGAGCAAATGTTCATGAATCCGCACGTGCTGTACATCACCGCAGTCATTCTCGGCTTGATGGGGATTATTCCAGGCATGCCGCATTTTTCCTTCTTGCTGCTGGGCGGCGGCTTGGCATGGATCGCTTACACGCTCGAAAGAAAGGAGCGCATGGCGGAAGCTTTCATCGAACAAGCGCCGCCGCCCCCGCCCACGGAGCAAGTGGATGTCAGTTGGGACGACGTCGGACGCATCGATACCCTGGGGCTGGAAGTCGGCTATCGCTTGATCCCCTTGGTGGACCGCACCCAAGACGGCGAGCTCTTGCGGCGCATTCGCGGCATTCGAAAAAAATTCGCGCAGGACATGGGTTTCCTGGTCGCGCCGGTGCATATACGCGACAACCTGGAATTGCGTCCGAACGGTTATCGCATCACGGTCAAAGGCGTGGAAATGGGCCGCGGCGAGGCGCATGCCGGGCAATATCTCGCCATCAATCCCGGCCGGGTGCTGGGCCAGCTACCCGGCACGCCGACCAAGGATCCAACCTTCGGCCTACCCGCGGTTTGGATCGACGCCAACTTGCGCGAGCAGGCGCAGACCTATGGCTATACGGTGGTCGATGCCAGCACGGTGATCGCGACCCATCTCTCGCAACTCTTGCAAGCCCATGCCGCCGATCTATTGGGCCGCGACGAAGTGCAGCAACTATTCGACCATATCGGCAAGGACACGCCCAAGCTGATCGAAGATTTGGTGCCGGCGGTGCTGCCCTTGGGCACGGTGCAACGCGTGCTGCAAAATCTGCTGGACGAAGGGGTGCACATTCGTGACATGCGCAGCATTATCGAAGTGCTCACCGAACACGGCGCGCGCACCCAAAATGTCGAGGACCTCGCCACAGCGGTGCGCGCGGCCTTGGGCCGCGCCATCATTCAAGACATTTACCAAAACGCAGCCGAGTTGCAAGTCATCGCGCTCGACCCCACGCTGGAGCATCTGCTGATGCAAGCCAC
>MEQN01000036.1:4798-10644 GCA_001770235.1 Betaproteobacteria bacterium RBG_16_58_11 | reverse complement strand
GCCGAGAAGCTGTTGGCGCAAACCGGACGCGTGGTGCAGGAGCAAGAAAACAAAGGCCTGCCGCCGGTGCTGCTGGTGCCGGCCGCGTTGCGCACGCTGCTCTCCCGTTTCCTGCGCCGCGTCGCGCCGCAATTGAAAGTCATCTCCCACGCCGAAGTGCCCGACACCAAAACCATTAAAGTAACCGCCGTATTAGGAGCGAGTGCATGATCGTCAAAAAATTCACCGCCAGCACGACCCGTGACGCCCTGCAACAAGTGCGCGATGCCCTGGGACCGGAAGCCCTGATCCTCTCCAACCGCGTGCAAGACGGCAGCGTCGAAATCATGGCCATGGCCGAATCCGACATGGCCTCGCTCACCAGCGGCGCAGCGCCCTGCACGGCTGCGAAACCGATGCGGCATGACATTCCCGGGATCAAAATTCTCGAACCTGCCGCGCCGATCAAGCCACCGCGCGCGGCCGAGCCGGCGCCCGCTGCAAGCCCGGAATCCAGCGCCGCCGTCGAAACCCTGGCGCATGAAGTGAAAAACATCCGCAGCCTGATCGAGCGCCAGCTCGTCAACTTCGCCTGGCGCGAAATGAAATCGTCCGACCCGCTTAAATTCGACGTCCTGCGCACGCTGTTGGACCTGGGTTTCTCGCCGCGCCTGGCGCGTCAGCTATCGAGTGCGGTACCCAATGCGTTGGACGAAGAAACAGCGCTGCGTTGGGGGCGCGGCGCCATTGCGCACAATCTGCGCGGGGTCGCGCACGGCACGGAATTGATCGAGCAAGGCGGCGTATTCGCCCTGGTCGGCCCCACCGGTGTCGGTAAAACCACCACCGTGGCCAAACTCGCCGCGCGCTGCGTGTTGAAGCGCGGCCCCACCAGCCTGGCGCTCATCACCACCGACACCTACCGCATCGGCGCGCACGAGCAGCTCAAAATTTACGGCAAGATTCTCAATGTGCCGGTGTATGCGGTGAAGGACGAAATGGAACTTGCCCGCACCCTGGACGAATTGCGCGGCAAACATCTGGTGCTGATCGACACGGCGGGCATGAGCCAGCGCGACCGCCGCATCAATGCGCAAATCGCCTTGCTGTCCTCGGGCAAGGCCGCCAAAGTGCAGCGCCTGCTGCTGCTCTCCGCCACGGCGCAGGCCGGCACGCTGGATGACGTGGTGCGCGCCTATCTCGGCACGGGCTTGGCCGGCGTGGTGCTGACCAAGATCGACGAGGCGCTGAGCCTGGCCCCGGCCCTGGATGTGGTGGTGCGGCACAAACTCGCCCTGCATTACATCACCAACGGCCAGCGCGTGCCGGAAGACTTGCACCGCGCCAACCCGCTCTACCTCGTGGATCGCGCATTCAAGTGCGAGTTGGCCGCGACCCACACCCCGCGCGACGAGGAATACCCGCTGAAGATCAGCGCGCGCGAAGATGACGCGCACGCCTTTTTGACCGAAGCGCAACCTGTCGCTTAGGCCCATGAGCTTGGAAAAAGCAATTAACCACGGGGGGCACGGGGAACACGGGGGAAACTCAAACAGTTATAGGGTTGAGCCCTTGCGCCCAACACGTGAAAGTGGCGAAGCAAAGAAGCCTTTGGTCTTCCCCGTGAACCCCGTGTTCCCCGTGGTTCAAAGCCGTTATTAGCATGAGCGGCTTCGCCTTCGATCAAGCGGAAGGCTTGCGGCGCCTGTTGGGGCGCGACGCTTTGCGCGTGGTCACCGTCGTGAGCGGCAAGCCGCGCACCGGCCAAACCAGTGTGGTGGCCAACTTGGCGTGCGCACTCGCCGGTCAAGGCAAATCGGTGTTGGTGATCGACGAAGGCATCGGCGCCGACAGTTGCGCCGCCCGGCTCGGGCTCGCGCCGCGCATCGAGCTTCTGCAAGTCCTGAAAGGCCAAGCCCCGCTGGCTCAAGCCCTGCTGCCCTACAACGATGCCATTCATGTCCTGCCGGCGCGCGAAGGCCTGCGGCGTCTGCCTGATCTCACGCCGGATGCGCACGGCCAGCTTGCGCGCGCGCTGCAAGCCTTGCCCTGGAAACCGGATATCGCACTCATAGATTTGGCGGCGGACCGCGCGCACCGCACCCTGCCCGCCGCATCCGCCGCCGATGCAATACTGGTCGTGCTCGGTCCCGGGCACGCCGCGATCACGCAAGCCTATTCCCTGATCAAACAACTCGCGCAAGAATTCGGCCAGCGGCAATTCCACCTGTTGGCCGCCAAAACGAAAGATGATGCCGAAGCAACGGCTATTTATAATAATATGGCTGAAGCAGCAACGCGCTACCTGCATGCCCGCTTGCATGGCCTGCCCCCGATTCCCTTGGACGACGCCATAAAACGCGCTGGCAAACTGGGGAAACCGGCAGTGGAAACCTTTCCCGAAGCACCGGCCAGCCACGCCTACCGTGTCTTGGCGCAAGCCGTCGCTTTGTTGCCGGCGGCGCGGCCGGAAGGGGGGCACTTGGAGGGTTTCCTACATCGGCTTATCATGTCGGGCAGAATGCCGGAAACAAGCGTCCGCGCCTAACCGAAAAATAGCCAGGCTTTACTTGAAAACAGAAGATTACGTCCATAAACACGCCCCGCTCGTGAAACGGATCGCCTATCACCTCATGGCCAAGTTGCCGGCCAGCGTGCAGGTCGATGACCTGATCCAAGCCGGACTGATCGGCCTGATGGATGCCGCCGACCACTATGACGGCACGCAAGGCGCCCAGTTCGAGACTTATGCGGTGCAGCGCATTCGCGGCGCCATGCTGGACGACCTGCGCCAAGCCGATTGGCTGCCGCGCACCGTGCGCAAAAGCCTGCGTCAGATCGAAGCCGCGATCAACAAATTGGAACAGAAAAACAAACGCGCGCCGAACGAAGCCGAGGTCGCGAATGCACTCAATGTTCCCCTGGCCGACTATCAGCAAATGCTGCTCGATGGGCGCGGCCATCAGTTGATGTATTACGAAGATCTGCAAGACTCGGAAGATTCCGACTTTTTCGAACGTCATGTCACGGCGAACAGCGGCGACCCGCTGAAAATGATCGAGGACGCGGGATTCCGCAAAATACTGGTGGAGGCCATCGCATCCCTGCCCGAGCGCGAAAAACAGATGATGGGTATGTACTACGAGCAGGAATTGAATCTGCGCGAGATCGGCGAAGTGCTTGGGGTGTCCGAATCGCGCGTCTGCCAACTCCACAGCCAAGCCGTCGCCCGCCTGCGCGCGAAGCTGGCAGAATGGATAGAAGACCGCCGCTGATCCTCGTCTGGACAGTATCGGGCCAACCCCATGCGCAACTACGACCTCATCAGCATCGCCGGCATCGCGCTCGCCCTGATCGCCATTGTCGGGGGGCAACTCCTCGAAGGCGGCCATCTCGGATCGCTGATCCAACTCACCGCGTTTGTAATCGTGATCGGCGGCACGCTGGGCGCGATCATGCTGCAAAATTCCCTCACCGTTTTTCTGCGCGGCATGCGCATGGCGAAATGGGTCTTCGTGCCGCCGGTGCTTGACGGCGAAGGCTTGATCCAACACGTCACCGCCTGGAGCAACACCGCGCGCCGCGGCGGCCTGCTGGCGCTGGAGCCGGCGATCGAGGATATCGACGACCCCTTCGTCAAGCGCGGGCTGCAAATGCTGATCGACGGCGCGGAACCGGAAGCGCTGCGCGACACCCTGCAAGTCGAGGTGGATGCCTACGAAGAACAGCAGCGCCAAGCCGCGAAGGTGTGGGATGCGGCCGGCGGCTACGCCCCCACCATCGGCATTTTGGGCGCGGTGCTGGGCCTGATTCACGTGATGGAAAATCTTTCCGACCCGAGCAAGCTCGGCTCGGGCATCGCGGTCGCCTTCGTCGCCACGGTGTACGGCGTCGGCTCCGCCAATCTGTTTTTTTTACCGATCGCAAATAAGCTCAAAAACCTCATCGGGCGCGAAGTGGTGCTGCGCGAAATGCTGATCGAGGGACTGATCGCCGTCGCCAACGGCGACAACCCGCGCCTGATCGAACGCAAGCTGCAAGGCTATTTAACCTAGCCTCGGCGACCTTAAACATGCGCCGCAAGAAAAAGCCGGAAGAGCACGAAAATCACGAACGCTGGCTGGTCTCTTACGCCGACTTCATCACTCTGCTATTCGCGTTCTTCGTGGTGATGTATGCGATCTCCTCGCTCAATGAAGGCAAATACCGCGTGCTTTCCGACTCCTTGGTCAGCGCTTTTAAAAATGCGCCTTCGAGCGTGATACCGGTGCATCACGATCAACCGCCGCAGCCCGCTTCGCGCGCGATCACTATTGCCAGAAAAGCCGGCGCGGAAATTGACCCGAAGCTCAAGAAGCAAACCGAAGACATGCGCCAAGTGGCGCAGGATTTGCTCAAGGTGTTGGCGCCGCTGGTGAAAGACAACCAAGTCAAGGTCACCCAAAGCCTGCGCGGGGTGACGGTGGAAATCAACGCATCGGTGTTGTTCGCGCCGGGCCAAGCGATCCTGCAAGCCGAATCGGCCAAAGCGCTGGCTGCCGTGGCGCAAGTCCTGGCGCAAGTACCCAACCGCATCCAGATCGAAGGCCACACCGACGATGCGCCGATCAGCACCGTGTATTACCCGTCGAATTGGGAGCTGTCTTCGGCCCGCGCCAGCAGCGTGGTGCGCCTGTTCGGCTCGAACGGCGTGAATGACGAGCGCATGGTGGCCATCGGTTACGCCGACAACCGGCCCGTGGCGCCGAATACCGACAACGAATCCCGCGCCCGCAATCGCCGCGTGACGGTGCTCATCATTTCCGAATTGCAAGACAAGCTGAAAGAAATCCCCATCGCCGGCGCGCCCACCGAGCCGCCGCCCCCGCCGCAAGTACAGTGATCGCGAGAAAGCAGTAAAAAGCTTGGCCGCGAATTTACGCCAATTAGCGCGAATTGGGTTGCTTGAGCCTGGTTAAAAAATTAGCGTAAATTGGCGTTAATTCGCGGCAAAAGATTCTGAAACCAACTGAATATCAGGCTTTGCCTAAGGGTCGGCCGCTGCCGGACGGTGGCGTGGCATACGCCTGGCCATCCTTGCCGTAGAGGTTGCTGGTCGTGGCATTGGCGCTCATCAACACCGCCAAGGCTTGCTGGTTGCTGGCCAAGCGCGTGTGGATCAACTGACCATTGTGCTGATTGAGCGTTTTCGCGTTGTGCGCGAGTTCAATCAATTCGCGCCACAACTTGCCCGCGCCCTGCTTGTCGGCGGGATCGCAGCTATCCAGCCAAGCTTCCATGCCGATTTGGTTGGTGCTGCCGGCGCGATCGGTGAGAAACCGGTTGCGCTGCTCGGCCAACTGGGTGAGTTCGATGACTTTTGCGTTTTTTTGCTGCGCCAGGGCGATCAAGCTATCGGTATTGCCGCTGATCAGCGCGTCCTGCTCGGCTTGTAAAAGGGAGTGAAACTGGCGGAAGGCTAGAAGCTCGCGCTTCAGTACCGAAAGAAAGGCCTCGAGGCCGCCGGAATCAGGCCCTTGCGCCAAGTCGCTCAGCCTTTGTGGTTGAGCACGAGTTCTTTGACGGTCGTCAGCAAGCGATCCGCCACCACATCCGGGTTGACGCGAAAGCGCCCCTCGGTAATGGCTTGTTTGATCGCTTCGACACGCGCGGTATCAACAACCTGCACATTCTCCAGACTGCTTTCCAGTGACTGGAGTTGCGCGGAGAGCGGGCCGATATCCACCCGATCTTGCGATCCGGTGGATTTAGGCGCGGTTTTACCCGCCGCCGCGCTGCCGCGCTTGGGCGATGTCTTATCTACCCGGCTTTGTTGTGATACCGGCTTGGTTGAGTTGTCGATTTTCAAGGCAATGTCCTCAATTTTC
>MEQN01000036.1:1764-4786 GCA_001770235.1 Betaproteobacteria bacterium RBG_16_58_11 | reverse complement strand
GAAACGCTGCGCCCTACTCAATTTTCGGCTAGAAAGCCTTGAAACTTTAGCGAATTATGATGACGCCGCGGTAATGCACCGCTGCGCCAAGAAGCGCGCCAGTGAAGGCTTTCAAGCCGGTGGCGGGTCTCCCCACCGGGACGTTACAACGGTTAAGTTTAACAACAATCCCACCCCAAGTCTAAGCATTTGAGGGCAAGCATCGCCGTCATAAAAGCAGCAAAATCCCGCTTAGTACTGCACTTCGACACTACCATCCGCGCGCGCGACGCCGCTTACGGTTTGGCCGTTTTGCGTTTTCACTTGCACCGTTTGACCTGCGGCCGCATTGGCCAGCGCACGGCCTTCGGAGCTCACCTTGAAACCTTGGCCCTGCGCGATCAATTTCACCGCTTGCCCCTGACGAATCACCAGCGGTGCGCGCAGCATGTCTTGGCGCAAGGCATGTCCGGCGCTCACGCCCACGCTCAAGGTTTTGCCGACGGCATCATTCGCATCGCTCACCACCCCGCTGGGCAATTGCGTCAACTCCGCGGTCTGAAGCGCTAAGTCTTCCGCCGCGAGCAGCTTGCCGCTGGCAAGCGGCCGCGCCGCCACCACGACCGGCCCCTGCACGCGCACCGTGACCGGCACATACAAGCTCCATTCCGCACCGGCGGCGCAGCGCACGCCGACGGTGGAATTCCCCCATAATTTCGCGCCCAAGGGCAAGAACGCTTGCAGTTTGGCGCAGGGCGCGAATTGCACCGGCTCGATCGCGCCCAGCGTGACGGTGACTTGGCCCGGCAGGTGCGCCGTTTGCTGCCTGGCATAGGTTTCGGCCGTCTGCCGGATCAGGGATAAATCCTGCTGCGCAGCCAAGGCCTGCGGCAAGCAGCATAGCCCCAGCAGACATCCCACCATAAACCGCACGCTAAAGATCATTTATATGCCTTCCCTGCCACAAGAATAACTAAAGTTATGCCCGCAAAAGCCGAAAAAAGTTCAAGCTTTAATCCGATCAATGCATTTTAGCACGCGCCTTCCGGCCCTCCCGGACGGTCATCCGTAAGCAGGAAAATCAACGACTTCGAGGCATGAGATGAAGCTGAAAACGAAAATCGCGCTAAGCTTGGCCGCCAGCCTGCTGCCGCTGGCGATCGCAAGCGGCATTACACTCGCCACCGATGGTTCCAGCACAGCGGCCAACATAAGCGGCCTGATCCTCAGCACGATCATGGGCGTAGCGGCCGCATTCTGGCTCATGCGCGCCGCCGCGCCCTCCGCCGCACTCATTCAGGCAGCACGGGAAATCGGCCAAGGCAAACTCGATAAACGCTTGCCGCAAAATGCCGGCAGCGATTGGCAGCCGCTGATCGATGGCGTCAACCTTAGCTTGGACGCGATGGCGCGCCAATCAGACGAGTTGCGCGCCCAGGTACGCGATATCAACCGGCATGCGGAAAGCATCAGCCGCGCCCTGCAAGACTTCACGGAGCGCTTCGAGCAACAAGTCAGCCTTGCCGGCAACGCCTCGGCGGAATTGCATGCGCTGGGCCAGGCGATCAATATCATCGATCAACACTCGACCAGCGCGGTCGCGCAGGCCGACAACTGCATGAGCAATACCCAGAACGGCAATGAAAGCGTGTCGCATTTGATGGGCGGCATCGACGCAGTCGATTCGTCGGTCGGCGTCATCGCCCAATCGGTGGAAGAATTCATGTCCAGCATGCAAACCATCACCTCGATGACCAGCCAAGTCAAAGATATCGCGGATCAAACCAACCTGCTCGCGCTGAATGCGGCGATCGAAGCCGCGCGCGCCGGCGAACAAGGCCGCGGCTTCGCGGTGGTGGCCGACGAAGTGCGCAAGCTGGCGGAAAAATCCGCCCAAGCGGCGCGTGAAATCGACGAAGTGACCCAACTCATCGGCCAGCATTCGAGCAAGCTGGATGAGACCATCGCCACCGGCCGCGCCCAGCTTGCCGAGAGCATGGAATCGCTGGAGCATGTGGCCGAGGCGCTTGGCGCCTCGCGCGGCGCGGTGATGAGCGAACGCGATCTCATTACCGGAATCGCCGCCACCACCCAAGCCCAAACCCAGTCGAGCCAGGCCATTTCCCAACACATTGAACACATGGCGCGGCTGGCCAGCGAGTCCCGCGGCCGAATACAGGAAGCGGCGCAGGCGGCATCCTCGCTTTGCGCGATGGCGGCCAGCCTCGACGCCGCGTTTACATCCACCCCATTTGGAAATTAAGAGCGCTTAAATCCGGGCGCGCCGCCCGGACGCGGCCACTATGCCGAAACTCACCAACCCCACCGATATCGCACGCGAGACCTTTAAACAACTCGCCACCCGCCGCATCGCGCCCACGCCGGAGAACTACCGGCGCATTTATCACGAAATCGCGGACACCGCCTCAGAAGACCTCAGCGAAACCGAAAAGGGGCTGATCGACGCCCTGCAAGCCGCGGGGCGCGCCCAACCGCAACAGGCAATCGCCCTCAAGAACATCGTCCAAGCGATCGAACAACGCGACTGGAAAGCATTGACTACCCACATCGAGTCGCTGGCCGCGCAAAAACGCGCGGAGCAAACCGGCTGGGCTGACTTGATCCGCGATCTGGTCAAGCAATGGGATCTGAAGCAAACCGGCCTCACCACCCCGCGCAAGAAAGAAGCCCTGGATCGGGTGCTGATTAATTTCGGCAAGAATTCCGATGAGTTGCTGAATAAATTGCGCAGCCTGGTCAAGGCTTGGAGTGACGGTTCGGCTGGATCAGTAGGCATTCAAGTGGAAGGGGGCGACCTCGCAGAGCCCTCCCCTGAAGCACCGAGCAGCCCGGAGGATCGCGTGGGCTCGCCGATCGGGTCATTAGCCAGCGCTGACGAGGCCCCCGGCATGCTGGTCGAGTTGCTGTCGCAGGCGCTACTCAATGGCGTCATGCCGCGCATCGCGCAATTCCCCGAGCTGGCGACGCGCGCCGCCGGCCTGGCGAGCCAAGCACGCGGCGCGCGCGATATCGATACGCTCAA
>MEQN01000036.1:0-1682 GCA_001770235.1 Betaproteobacteria bacterium RBG_16_58_11 | reverse complement strand
ATGCGCCTGCTGCGGCTACTCATTAATAACATCACCGAATTGCTGCTGGACGACCAATGGCTGCACGGGCAACTCACGATCATGCAGGACATCATGAGCGCCCCGCTCAACCCGCGCGTCATCGCCGAAGCCGAGCAGCGATTTAAAGAAGTGATTTTCAAGCAAGGCACGCTCAAGCACAGCTTGAACGAAGCCAAAACCACCTTAAAGAATCTGGTTGCCGTGTTTGTTTCGCGCATCGGCGAAATGTCGGACAACACCGGCGAGTTTCACAAGAAAATCGAGCATTACGCCGGCGAACTAAGCGCCACCGAGGATTTGCCGACCATCAACATAATCCTGCAAGCCATTATTGGTGACACCAAAAACATGCATTTGGACATGGTTCGCTCGCATGAAGATCTGCTCAGCGCCCGGCGTCAGGCCGACGATGCCGAGCAAAAGATGCGCGAATTGGAAACGGAGCTGGGTCAGATCAGCGAACTCATCTACCAAGACCACCTCACCGGCGCCCTGAACCGGCGCGGCATGGAAGAAGCCTTCGTGCGCGAATTCGCCCGCGCCGAACGGGCGCAAACGCCGCTGGCGATCGCCCTGCTCGACATCGATCATTTTAAAAAGATCAACGACACCTACGGCCACGAAGCGGGCGACCAAGCGCTGGTCCACTTGACCAATGTCATCAAGGAAATCCTGCGTCCGGTCGATGTGGTGGCGCGCTTCGGCGGCGAGGAATTCATCATCATTTTGCCCGACACCAGCGCCGAGGATAGCGTGAACATCATGACCCGCCTGCAACGCGACCTCACCAAGCGCTTTTTCCTGCACGACAACACGAAAGTCCTGATCACCTTCAGTGCTGGCGTGACACAGCGCATGGGCGCGGAAACCACCGAAACCATGATCGCCCGCGCGGATGCCGCCCTGTATCGCGCCAAGCAAGCCGGGCGCAACCGGGTGTTCTTGGCGAAAGCGGTTGCCGCTGCCTAAACAGGGTGAATCACAGCGTTGTAGAAGTCGCCCGATCCACGTTCAATAGCGGGCGAGGCATGCCTCGCCCCTACCGTTTAAGCTCAGAGGCAGTATCTCTTAAGCCCAGGTTGACCGACGGCAAGAACTGGCTAAATGCGGCGCTTTTGTGCATTGAGAATCCAACCCAAGATGCCTAGTGCGGCAACGGATAATGCGGCGAGATAAGCTTGAACTAGGTAGCCGCGCCCTGCCTCAATGAGAACTGCGGGCCCAACATCTGACGAATGTATCTCAAGAAAGAGAGTCAAAAACCATACCGCAGGAAACGCGGCCAATATTAAAAGCCACCGACGGAAATACGTGGCAATAAAACAGACGGCACCTGAAGCTATTGCTACCCCCCAGATAAGTGAAAGGGTGGGAACCTTGTCGGTTACCTCTGCGTATGCGGAGGGTAAGTAAAAAGTGGTGACTAAAACGATTAGCGCTTTGGATAGCGCACGGACAGCGGAATGTGGCATTTAGGCAAACCCTCCAATTCTTTTGTTAGCTCCTTTACGAAACTGTCCATATACCCCGTTAGATCGATGCAACCTGCGCTGTAAGACTTGCATTCGGATTGTTGAACCTCGCTGCAATATTCATTTCATCGCTTTGCGAGTTGCGCGCATCCCGCTTCTAGCTGCTTGAATGTTGTAGGTGAAATATCG
>MEQN01000035.1:10458-13538 GCA_001770235.1 Betaproteobacteria bacterium RBG_16_58_11 | reverse complement strand
TTCCAACATGATGTGGGATTTGATTTACGCTGACCGCGGCTTTCTTTGGTCGCTGCAAGCGATGTCCGATCCAAGCGCGCTGCTCGCCGCTGTTCCGGCGGAAAGTGTCTCGGCCGATGTGGTCGTGCTCAAGCCAGAGCGCGGCTGAGCTTTCATTTTATGGTTTTTGAACCACGGGGGACACGGGGAGCACAGGGAAATCAAAGGCTTTAGTGCTCGGTTTCTTTTGCTCGCCGTGGAAAATGGTTTGATCATTCGGTTTTTTGTTTTCCCCGTGTCCTCCGTGGTAAATCGTTTTTTCAGGATTAAGCCTTCCCCAAATCCACTTCTTCCGCCCAGATCAACGCTTGCACGTGCGCCAGGTTGATGTCTTCCGCCGTGATGCCGCTGGCTGCCGCATAGGTGGCGATCACTTGGTCTTCTGCTTCCTCGCAGGCGATGGCGAGATCGAGATACGGTGCATAGATGCCCTCGCGCCGGGTGAGCGCCGCCTCGATGGCCGGCGGCAATTTCAGGCTGGCCAATGCGGTTTCCATCGGCATGTTGAGCAGCGCATCCAGGAGCGAGAAAATGCCGGTGATGAACAGGCCATCCTGATCTTGCGGTTTGAGTTTCTTTTGCCCCAGCAACTCGGTGAGGCGCGCGCGCACCAGGGCGTTTTTCATCAGCGCCAGGGTGCGGTGGTCGGGTTGGCCGCTGGCGAAGAGCAGGAGGGTCAACCAGCGGTACAGCGGGTCGTAGCCCAGCACGACCAGCGCATGGCTGACCGAGCGCACCGGCTGCAATAAGCCGGTGGCGGGCGAGTTGATGAAGCGCAGCAATTTGTAGGACAGCACGGGATCGGGCTTGAATTGCTTTTCCAGCTCCGCCATGTCCGCATGATTCATGGTGAGGTTGAGCAGTTGCATCACGCGCAGGCGCTGGCTGTCCACCTTGGCGGCGTGAACCGGCAGCGGCTTGGCGAAGAAATAACCCTGGAATAAATCGAGCTTGAGCTTGCGGCAGACCGCATACAGCTCCTCGGATTCGACCGGGTTCGCGATGATCTCGAAATCGCCATGACTTCTGATTTGCACCACTAATTCACCCAATTGCAGCGCATCCAGCAACGTCGGGTCGATGCGGATGTAATCCACCAGCGGCAGCAGATCGTCGAGCGCTTCCCGATACTGCAATTGCTGCAGGCCGAGACGGTAGCCGGCTTCGCGCAGCGCTTGGCAGCGCGCGATCACGCTGTCCAATGGCCCATCCGGCGGGCGGAACATCAGCACGATGCCCGCGCCGTCCATGCGGTCGAGAAACCCGGTGTCGAGGGAGGGGGCGGAAATGGTGGCGAATATCCGTTTTTCGCCGCGCAGTTTCTGCACATTCAAATCTTCCATGCTGGAGAGCAGCATTTCATCCACCATTTGTTGCAGCAGTTGCGCGCCTTCTCCTGGCGGGGGCGCGGCTTTCTTGATGCGCATTTCATAACCGACGATCTCGCCGCCGAGATCCAGGATGGGTTGGCGCCCGAGGAAACGATTTAAGAGCTCGCGGGCTTCTGTGCGCACGCCATGGGTGGGGATGTCGAGCATATTCGAGACCACGGACGGCTCTTCCGCGGTATCGATGACCGGTCCCGATTCAGGACGATCGAACACCGGGGATTCCATCAGCGGCACGATGCGATCGATCGGCGGCGGCGCTTGCGCGATCACGCTGTCGTTTTGTGCGTGGACGGGCTTTCCGTTGGAGAGAAATTTAAAGTATTTGCCGAGCATGGGGGTTCCCTTTGATGCGCTCCGGCCTTACCTTGCCGGTACATCTTTATCGGTTCCGGGGCGGCTTTCTTAAGTCGCATGTCATGGCTGTCACGCGGTGGTGCATAAGCATTTCCCGATATAATGCATCCACTCATCCCCAATCCACAGTAGAAAGGATTATTCCATGTATGGTTTTAGCGCAAGCGTGAATCTGCCGTTCGATCAGGCGGTGGCAAAAGTGATCGAAGAGCTGAAAAAAGAAGGCTTTGGCGTGCTCACCGATATCGATGTGAAAGCCACCATGAAGGCGAAGCTGGATATCGACCGCCGCCCCTACCGCATCCTTGGCGCGTGCAACCCCGTGCTCGCCAACCAGGCGCTGGACATGGAGCCGGATATCGGCCTGCTGCTGCCGTGCAATGTGGTGGTGCGGGAAGAAGCCGACGGCCGGGTCACGGTGCTGTTTCTCGACCCGAATTTGATGGTGGAACTGGTTGCCAACAAGGCCATCTGCACAGTTGCGACCGAGGCCCGAGCCCGCTTGGAGCGGGTCAAAGCAGCGCTCACCGCCTAAGCCGAACACCGCCCCGCCTAAACAAAAATTCACTTCACCTCCAACGGCTTATTGCCGATATTGTCAGTAGCGAAGACCAGGCATGCGACGAGCGGCTATTCCGTCCGCATGAGGCTGCGTATAATCAATACGAACGGTTAATGCCGTTATGGAGCGAGCTATTCCTAATCCCATGGAGCGAGCAACTTGGAAGGGCCGGATGGACTTATCCCGGGTATATACCAAGACTTCCAAAGGCATTCTTGATGGCAACACCAAGTCGCGTGAGCTGACGCGCGAGCATGGGCGGGTGCTTGCGCTCATCGACGGCAAATCCTCCGTCAGCGATCTCCACGAAAAAATTTCACGTCTATCCGAAAGCCGCCTTGGCGAGATTCTGGATGAGCTTGCCGAGCTCGGCATGATTCGCCAACTGAATGGCGCGCTGGCGGTGGACGATTTCGGCTTTTCCTCCCCATCATCGTCGACGAATCCAATACCCAGGCCTTCTTCGAGGCGCAAGCCCATCTCGAACGCGAACTGCGCCGGGCGGAAGACCATGAAGTGCGCGTCAAGGAACAAGACCGCGCCGCTTTGCTGAATGAAGTGAAAGCCGATATCGAGGCCGAAGCCGAGGCGATCAAGCGCGAGCAGGCCGAAAGCAATGCGCGCGAGGCCCAAGCCAGCGCACAAGAAGCGGCGCGGCGCAAGGCGGAAGCGAAATCGCGGCGCGCGGCGGATGCCGAGGCGCAAGCCGCTGAGAAAGCGCGCCAAGCGCGCGA
>MEQN01000035.1:5426-10446 GCA_001770235.1 Betaproteobacteria bacterium RBG_16_58_11 | reverse complement strand
CGAGCAAGCCGCAGCCCGCGCCAAGGCGCTGGAAGCCGAAGCGCTTGCGCGGGCCGAAGCGGCGCGCAAGGCGAAACAGGAAGCCGCGCAGCGCGCCCAGGCCGAAGCCCATGCGCGCATGGAAGCAGAAAAAAAAGCGCGCGAGCAAGCGGAGCAACAAGCGCTGGCGGCGGAAAAGGCGCGCGAAGCGGCCGAGGAAAATGCGCGCCTGGCCAAGGAAGCGGAAGACAAGGCGAATGCCCGCCGCGAGCTGGAAGCCAAGATGCAGGCCGAGGAAGAAGCGCAGCGCCGCGGCGAGATGGAAGCGCGCATGCGTGAAATGGAACAGGACAAGCGGCGCGCGGAGGAGGAAGCCCAGGCGCTGGCCAAGGCCTTGGATGAAGCGCGGCTTGCCGCCGAATTGGAAGCGCGCGTGAAACGCCGCATTGAAGCGCGCGCACGCGAAGACGAAGAAGCCCGTCAGCGCGCCGAGGCAGAGGCCCGCGCCAAGCTGGAGGAAGAATCGCGCCTGCGACAGGAAGCGGAAGCGCGTGCGCTGGCCGAAGCGGAAGCGCGGCGGCTGGCGGAGGAAGCCAAGATCAAAGCCGAGCGTCTGGCGCGAAAAGAAGCGGAGGCGCGCACGATGGCCGAAGCGGAAGCGCAACGCCAGGCGGAGACAGCGCGGCTGGCAGCCGAACAGCGTGCGGAAGAAGAACGCAGGGCGCGCGAGGAAGCCGAACACGAGGCGCGCGCGATGGTCGAAGCCCGCGCCAAAGCAGAGGAAGAAGCGCAACGCCGCGCCGATGAGGAACGCATGCGCGCGGAAGCCGAAGCCCGTGCTGTGGCCGAGGCGGAAGAAGCGGCGCGGCGCGAAGCCGAAGCGGAGCAGCGCCGCATTGAAGAAGCCGCAGCGCAGGCGGCGGAGCAAGCGCGGCTGGCAGCCGAGCAGCGCGAGGAAGCCGAACGCGAGGCGCGCGCGATGGCCGAAGCCGCTGCCCGTGCGGAAGAAGAGGCGCAACGCCGCGCCGATGAGGAACGCCTGCGCGCGGAAGCCGAAGCCCGCGCCGTGGCCGAGGCGGAAGAAGCGGTGCGGCTTGAAGCCGAAGCGGTAAAGCGTCAACTGGAAGAACAACAGTGCGCGGAAGAAGCGCGGCTGGCGCGCGAAGAAGCGGCGCGCCAACAGGAAGCGGAGCGCGCGGCAGCCGAGGCGGCTGAAGCGGCGGCCCGGGCGCTGGCCGAAGCCCGCGAACGCGCCGAAGCGGAAGCGCGCGCGCGGGACGAAGCGCGGCGGCAGGCGCGCGAAGCGGCCGAAGCGGCGGCGCGCGCCGAGGCCGAAGAAGCGCTGCGGCGTGTGGAAGAAGCGGCGCGGCGCGAGGAAGCCGAGGAAGCGCATTTGCGCGCCGAGGCCCAGGCGCGCGCAATGGCGGCGGCGCAGGGCGAGGCCGTGTTCCCCTTTCTGACAGCGCGCAAACGCGCCCATATCCGGTTTGATAAAAAACTGATCAAGCCGGCCGCCTACGGTGTTCTAGGCTTGTTGGCGTTCGCGCTGGCGGTGATGCATCTCATTTCATTTAATTTTTATATTCCAAAACTGGAGCGTCAGTTGACCGAGTCGCTCGGGCAGCGGGTAGTGGTAAAAGAGATTCGCTTTTCGGTTTATCCGGCGCCCCATCTCGAATTGGAAGGGGTGGCGATCGGCGATCTGGCCGATGTGCGCGTGGGAACGGCGCGTCTATTCCCGGTTTTCACCTCCTGGTTCTCGGAAGAGAAGACGATGCGCCGGGTGGAGTTGGAGGCGGTGGCCTTGTCGGAGGATAGCGTGAGCGCGCTATCGGTCTGGAGCCAATATCAAGCCCAAGCCGCGCCGGTGCAGTTCGAGCGAGTGTTGGTAAAAGACGCCAGGCTGGCGAATCGCTTGCTCGATTTATTCGCGTTCGACGCGGATGTGAAAATGGATCATGGCCGATTCGCCGGGGCGCAGATCAAGAGCACCGATCAGCGCATCGCCATCGATTTCACGCCGCAGGGGGATGCGCTGGCGATTCAACTGGCCGCGACCCGTTCCGTGCTGCCCTTGGAGCCGCGGATTCAATTCGACGAGCTGAAAATTACCGCCATCGCGCGCCCAGGCAGCATGACCTTGAGTCATATCGAAGGGCAACTCTACGGCGGCTCGTTGAGCGGCAACGCGCAAGTCGAATGGCGCGATGGCTGGATGTTCAGGAGCGACTTGGGCGTGCGCCAGGTAGCGATCGAGCCGGCGCTCACGCTGTTTACGCGCAACATGAAGGCGAGCGGCGCGTTGGAAGCAAAGATTCGTCTGACGACGAAATCTTCCGCGCTGGAAACATTGATGGATGCGCCGCAAGTGCAAGCGACGTTCCGCGTGCGCGACGGGGAGCTATCCGGTGTTGATCTGGTGCGCGCGATTCAGTCCGCGCGAAGCAGCGGCAATATCGGCGGCAAAACCCATTTCAACGAGCTGTCGGGTTATTTGCAACTCGCCAATGGACGCTATCAGTATCGGCAATTGAAGCTGCTGACGGGGATGATGAGCGCGAACGGGAATTTGGAATTCTCGGCCGAGCGTAATTTATCGGGAAATCTGCTGGGCGAACTGCGTACCCGCGCCACGGTGCTACGCACTCCGTTTACGCTGGGCGGCACGCTGGCTACCCCGACGCTCAAAGTAGCGAGCCCACCCCAGCGCGCCGCGCCGGTGAAGGCGGTTCAAGAAGAGCAATAGAACGGGTTTTATTCCGCTTCCAAGATTATGCGGCGGCCTCGCCGATCATGTGCGCTTTGACGGCGTCCAGCGAATCACGCAAGGTTTCTTCCGATAATTCATTCAAAAATTCCGCGAGAAATTCGGCTGCTTCGTAGGTATTCTCGGGCAGGCTTTTGGTGTCGAGCTCGGCTACGAAAGCCGCCGCCGCGCCGGCGAGGCGTAGCAGGCTTTGCCGCTCGGACATCAGCATTTCCATTTCTTCGCGCAGCATGGTGATTTCTTCGTCTTTGAGTTGAATCATACGTTGCGGCATGGCGGCTTCCCTTTGGAAATAGATTGAAAATGTTGAGATTTTTGCGTGGGCTTGTCAATGCATGGAGTCACCCACTGTACTTGATAACGGCCGGATTGCGAAAAAGTTTAAGTAAGCCTAAAGCCTCAGTCGATTTGGCACGCTATTTGCAATTACCTGGGTACCGGACCCAAGGCATACGAATTTCAAGAGCAGGCAATAATGTTTGAATGGCTTCATCCCCATCACGATTCTCTAGAGTTGGAGCATGCCAAGCATCGTCAAGAGGAACGCGATGCCGGGGCTCATGCCGATCCCCTTGAAGAAATTGAATATATTGATGAAGACGGCTTGATCGTGGAAGAGATCGACCCGGAAACGTGTCCGCAGGATATCCAGCGTCTGGTGGAAAGACGCCGTAAAAAAAGAATCCCGAAGTAATCCAATTCCGGACAAAGACGTCGTGATTTCGACGCCGCGTTAGTTCAATTTTTCCCGCTGCGCGACCAACTTATCCAGCGTGGCGCTAAATCCTTCCAGCCGCTCCTTTTCCTGCGCTACGACCGCCGGCGGGGCCTTATCCACGAAGCCGGCATTGCCCAGCTTGCCTTGGGCTTTGGCGATTTCGCCTGCTACGCGCGTGATTTCTTTATCGATGCGCGCGCGCTCCGCTTCCAGGTCGATTTCGATCTTCAGCATCAAGCGGTATTCCCCCACGATCTGCACCGGCGCTTGGGTTTGCGGCAGCGCGTGGGCCTCGATCTCGACCTCCGACAGCTTGGCCAGCGCGGTCAGATAAGGCGCAAAGCCCGCCAGCGTGGCTGCATCGCCCAAGGCCACCAGCGGTACTTTCAGTGCGGGGGAAATCGACATTTCACCGCGCAACGCGCGGCAGGCATTGATCAAATCCTTGAGCAGGGCGGCTTTATCCATCGCGGCGCGGTCGATTTTGGCGGGGTTTGTCACAGGATAAGGCGCGAGCATGATGCTGTTCCCGGATTTTCCAGACAAGGGAGCGACGATTTGCCACAACTCCTCGGTGATGAAGGGAATGATCGGGTGCGCGAGGCGCAGCGTGGCTTCCAATACGCGCACCAGGGTGCGGCGCGTGGTGCGGATTGAAGCCTCGTTGCCGTGCTGCAATTGCACCTTGGCCAATTCCACATACCAATCGCAATACTCGTCCCACACGAATTGGTAGATCGCTTGCGCGGCCAAATCGAAGCGGTATTGCGCGAAGGCGTCGGCGACTTCTTTTTCCGCGAGCTGCAAGCGGCCGATGATCCATTTGTCCATGTCGGAATATTGCAGGGGGTGCGCTTCATCCAGGCCCACATCGTGGCCCTCGCAATTCATCAGCACATAGCGCGTGGCGTTCCACAGCTTGTTGCAGAAGTTGCGATAGCCGTCGCAGCGCTGCAAATCGAATTTGATGTCGCGGCCATGCGTGGCCAGGCTGGCGAAGGTGAAGCGCAGCGCATCGGCGCCAAACGCGGGAATGCCCTCGGGGAATTCTTTGCGCGTGGCTTTCGCGATCGACCCCGCTTGCTTCGGGTTCATCAAGTTGCTGGTGCGTTTTTCCACCAAGTGATCGAGGTCGATGCCATCGATCAAATCCAGGGGGTCCAGAATATTGCCTTTGGATTTGCTCATCTTCTGCCCCTGCGCGTCGCGCACCAGGCCGGTGACATACACTTCGCGGAATGGCACTTGGTCGGTGAAGTGCAAGGACATCATCACCATGCGCGCCACCCAGAAGAAGATGATGTCGAAGCCGGTGACCAGCACGCTGGTCGGCAGATAGCGCTTGAGTTCGGCGGTTTCATCCGGCCAGCCGAGCGTGGAAAAGGGCCACAGCGCGGAGGAAAACCAGGTATCGAGCACGTCTTCGTCCTGGGTCAAGGCTTTATCACCGGCTTGCTGCTGCGCCTCGGCCAGGGTGCGTGCGACGTAGATGTTTCCTTCCGCGTCATACCAGGCGGGAATGCGATGCCCCCACCACAATTGGCGCGAGATGCACC
>MEQN01000035.1:0-5348 GCA_001770235.1 Betaproteobacteria bacterium RBG_16_58_11 | reverse complement strand
CCACGTCCAAGCCGCGCCGGGCGAGGCTATCCATTTTTACGAACCACTGGTCGGTGAGCATGGGCTCGATCACCGCATGCGTGCGCTCGCCTCTAGGCACCATCAGCTTGTGCTGCTTGGTGTCTTCCAGCAGATTGCGCGCTTGCAGGTCTTCGATGATGCGGGCGCGCGCATCGTAGCGGTCGAGGCCTTGGTATTCTGTGGGGCCAAAATCGTTGATCTTGGCATCCAGCGTGAAAATACTGATCGGGAGCAGCTCATGGCGCGCGCCGACTTGCCAGTCATTGAAATCATGCGCCGGTGTGATTTTTACGCAGCCGGTGCCGAAGGCAGGGTCCACGTAGTCGTCTGCGATGATCGGGATCGAGCGCTCGGCGAGCGGCAGCCGCACCTGTTTGCCGATGAGATGCTGATAGCGCGCATCATCCGGGTGCACCGCGACCGCGACGTCGCCCAGCATCGTCTCCGGGCGCGTGGTGGCGACGATCAAGTGCCCGCTGCCATCCTCTAGCGGATAGCGGATATGCCACAGAAAACCGTCTTCCTCTTCGGAAATCACTTCCAGATCGGAGACGGCGGTGCCAAGCACCGGGTCCCAATTGACCAAGCGTTTACCGCGATAGATCAATCCATCTTCATGCAAGCGTACGAAGACCTCAGTGACGGATTTGGATAAGCCCTCGTCCATGGTGAAGCGCTCGCGTGACCAATCTGCTGATGCACCCATGCGGCGCATTTGACGCGTGATGGTGGAACCGGATTCCTGCTTCCATTCCCACACGCGATCGACGAAGGCCTCACGCCCGAGGTCGTGCCGTGTCTTGCCCTCGCGCTCCAACTGGCGCTCGACCACGATCTGCGTGGCAATGCCCGCATGATCGGTACCCGGCTGCCACAACGTGTTGTCGCCCAGCATACGGTGATAGCGGATCAGCGCATCTTGCAAGGTGTGTTGGAAGGCATGCCCCATATGCAATGTGCCGGTGACATTCGGCGGCGGCAACATGATGCAATACGCGGCTTGGCCTTCGGTCTGGCCGGCATCGAAATAACCGCGCGCTTCCCATTGCGGATACCAGCGGCGCTCGATCTCATGCGGCTCGAAACTTTTTGCGAGTTCGCTTTTAGTGGATTCCATAGCGGGGCGATCTAAAACAGAAAGGCGGGAATTATACCGGAAAGGGGTTGTTGCTAAGTCGAAGCCTTAGTGGCGAGCAATGCGAACCCCCACGCTCATGCCGCTGCCCATATTGCCGACAACAACTCCGCCTGCGCCAGCACCGTCTTCGTCGCTTCGTCCTGCAAGTCCGGTGGGAAGCCGTGTTTTTTGAGGATGCGTTTCACCATCACCTTGATTCTGGCCCTGGCACTTTCGCGGACGCTCCAGTCAATGGTTACGCTCTTGCGCACTTGGGTCACGAGTTCGGCAGCGATGACTTTCAGCTCGTCGCTCCCCATGGCTTGCACTGCACTCTCGTTGGCGGCGAGGGCATCGTAGAAGGCGATCTCATCTTCGTTTAGACCGAGGTCTTGGCCGCGTTTGGTAGCGGCGTCCATTTCCTTGGCCAGCGCAATGAGTTCTTCGATTACTTCCTGCGTGGCGATAGCGCGGTTGTGATAAGCGTTGAGCGTGCTCTTGAGCATTTCGCTGAACTGGCGGCTTTGGACGAGATTGCGCACGGAGCGCAGCTTGATTTCGTCCTTAAGCAGCTTGGCCAGCAATTCGGCGGCAACGTTCTTGTGCTTCAGCCCGCGCACTTCAACAAGGAATTGATCGGACAAGATTGAGATATCCGGCTTCTTCAATCCGGCGGCGGTGAAGACATCGATGATGCCTTCATCAGCCATGATCGCAGTAGACACGAGTTGGCGTATTGCCGCGTCAAGTTCTTCCGGTGGACGTTGCGTGCCGGAGGTTTTTGCAAGCTGGGCCTTGATGGCTTGAAAGAAAGCAATATCGTCACGTAGCTCAATGGCTTCATCCGTCGCGGCGCACAGCGCAAAGGTGCGAGAAAGGTCGGTCACTACTTGTACGAAGCGTTGCTTTCCATCTTCCTGCTGCAACACATGCTCTTGCCCGGCGGGAATCAAGCTGAGGCGCTCAGTTGATGTGCCTGTCGTCCATTTGTCCCAGTTGAAGCCGTGCATGATGGCGCAAGCCACATCGTGCTTCTCCTGCATCAACGCGATGGCCTGGGCGGTATCAATACTCGGGCTGCCTTGGCCGCCGCTCTCGGTATAGGTAGCAAGGGCGTGCTTCAGTTGATCGGCAAGGCCGAGGTAATCCACGACCAAGCCACCGGGCTTGTCGCGGAAAACGCGGTTTACCCGCGCTATTGCCTGCATCAGGCCGTGGCCGCGCATCGGCTTGTCGGCATACATCGTATGCAGACAGGGCGCGTCGAAGCCGGTCAGCCACATATCGCGCACGATCACGATGCGGAACGGGTCTTTGCTGTCCTTGAAGCGGGTCGCCAATTCGCGGCGGCGTGGTTTGTTGCGGATGTGTGGTTGCCAGTCCGGGCCGTCATCGGCGCTGCCGGTCATCACGATCTTCACCACGCACGCCTGCTTCTTTTCGGCCTCGATATCGTCGTCCTTGGCACTGGCCCACTCTGGTCGAAGCTTGATAATTGCGTTGTAGAGGTCCACGCAAATGCGGCGGCTCATGCACACGACCATCGCCTTGCCATCCATGGCTTCCAGGCGGCGCTCGTAGTGCTGCACTAGGTCTGCGGCAATGAGCGCGACACGTTTGGGATCGCCAACCAGCGCCTCCAGTGCGGCCCATTTAGTTTTGAGCTTCTGCTTTTTGTCTTCTTCCTCGCCCTCCGTGATCTCGTCGAATTCCTCGTCGATCTTCGGCAGCGCGGCCTGGTTCAACGCCAGCTTGGCGATACGGCTCTCGTAGTAGATCGGCACCGTCGCCTTGTCCGCCACGGCGCGCTGGATGTCGTAGATGCTGATGTAATCGCCAAATATCGCTCGCGTATTGGCGTCGTTTTTCTCGATCGGCGTGCCGGTAAAGCCGATGAAGGACGCATTCGGCAGCGCATCACGGAGGTTGCGGGCGAGGCCGTCAATCAGATCGTATTGGCTGCGGTGGGCTTCGTCGGCGATCACCACGATGTTCCGCCGGTCAGAGAGCAGGCCCATGCGCTCACCCTTCGTCTCCGGAGAAAATTTCTGGATAGTGGTGAAAACCACCCCGCCGCTGGCCACCTTGAGCAACGTGCGCAGGTGTTCTACCGACTCAGCCTGTACCGGCATTTGGCGCAGCAGTTCGTGGCAGCGCTGAAACTGCCCGAAAAGCTGATCGTCCAGATCGTTTCGGTCCGTAAGCACAACCAGCGTCGGGTTCTGCATCGCCGGGTGCCGCACGACGCGCGCGGCGTAAAACAGCATGGAGAAACTCTTGCCCGAACCTTGCGTGTGCCACACCACCCCAGCACGGCGGTCGCCCGGTTTGCCACCGTGCATTCTGCCCGCCCAGTAATGCCCCGGCTCTTCGCGAACACGGCCCTCGTCAGACATTCCACTCGCGCGCACCGTTTCCTCCACGGCGGCGTTCACCGCGTGGAACTGATGGTAGCCTGCGATGATTTTGTGCAGCCGGTCGCTGTCCGTATCCTCCTCAAACACAATGAAATGCTGGAGCAGGTCGAGAAAGCGGCGCGGCTCGAACACCCCGCGAACCAGCACGTCCAGCTCCAGCGCCGTCTTCGGCGCATCGCCTTCGCCGTCTATCGTGCGCCACACCTTGAACCATTCCTGATTAGCCGTGAGCGAGCCGATACGAGCATTGGTGCCGTCGGATACCACCAGCACTTCGTTGTAATGAAAAAGGCTGCCGATTTGCTGCTTGTAGGTTTGCAGTTGGTTGAACGCCGACCAGATCGTCGCGTCCTCATCCGCCGCATTCTTCAGCTCGATCACTGCTAGCGGCAGACCGTTGACGAAGACCACGACGTCAGGCCGACGATTGTTTTGGCCCTCGATTACGGTGAACTGGTTCACCGCCAGCCAGTCGTTGTTCTTGGCGTTATCGAAATCCACCAACCGCGCATGATCGCCCGCGATGCTGCCATCCGTGCGTTGGTATTCCACCGGCACCCCATCGCGCAGCATGGCGTGAAAATTCCGGTTGGTCTGCGTGGGCGAAGGCGTGCCAACACGCAGCACCTTGCGTAGCGCATCTTCGCGCGCCTCTTCCGGGATGGCCGGATTCAGCCGCCAGATCGCCTCGCGCAATCGCTCCGTCAGCACCACATCGCCAAACGAATCCCGCTCCGCCGCCGTCTCGCCAGGCGCTATGTGCGGCCCGTGGCCGATGGCATAGCCCATCTCCCCAAACCAGGTCAGGGCAGCGTCTTCTACGATGGATTCGTTTATCTGGCTCATTCAGGTTTGCGTTTAAATAAACAACTTATTGAAAATAAAGGATTTAGATGGCGTTGGCAGCGCCCGCGCCAGTTTGCTTTTAAATAAGAATCAGGCCCAAAATGGCACATAACTTCGATAGCGTGTAGCTGGCCGGCTATCAGGTAACCATCAGCATTTTTCTTTTTGCCCAAATTCAGGTAGCTCAAATCCAAATTCGGGGAGCTGGGTGTCGAAATTCGGGGAGGAAGTCCAAAAACGCCGTTTGCATCTAAATGAAAAACTCTTGGGAAATTAGCTGGTTGTATAGCATGCCAAAGATTCAGACAGTTTGCGTCTAAATGAAAGTCATGCCCGCAACGCCAATTTACTCAGTAGTTAATGCTTCGCTATAGCGCAGCCGCATCCAACTTAACATTTCCAGATTGCGTATCGCTTCGCCAATCGCAGCTCGCTTTTCATCCTTATCCCACGATTTTTTCCAATTGAGGATGTAGCTGTACAAATCCTGCTCGGAAACTTCCGTGTCATTCCGGGACTGCTTGAGCTTGCGTGCGGCGAACAACACAGTAGTTACCTCTTCTGCCTGCTCTGTACTCTTGATCCGGCTGAACAGGTCGACGGTCTTGTCGATCTTGCGCTGGTAACTCGCCAGCACATCCGCGTGTTTGTCACGGAAATCAGCATAAGCAGGTCCAACTTTAATGGACGTCATACGGCCCAAAGTGTGTTCTTCGATCAGATTGGTATTGGCGAATACCTTCACGGCTTCTTGCAGTTGCTCGGAAAACGGCCCATAGCTACCTTGCTCGAAGTGGAATCCGGTCTCTATGCCCTGTTCGGTCAGGATGTAAGCGATTTTCTGGAAAATCGTCCGCCCGACCGGGTTAGCGTAGGGCTGCTTCCCAAGCTCGAATACCACCTCAAGCAAGGTGAGCCAAGCGGGATTGAGCTTCAGTTGTTGCCGC
>MEQN01000034.1:5060-9112 GCA_001770235.1 Betaproteobacteria bacterium RBG_16_58_11 | reverse complement strand
TGGACGGCGCCTACAGCAGAAACGTGGCGCCTTATCTCAAGCACATGGCCGAGCAGGGAGCCCTTTTCACGCAATGCTACGTGCCATGCGCGCGGACCGCCCCGAGCTTGCTGGCGCTGCTCACGGGGAGTTGGCCGCACCGCATGGGCGTGCGGGATAACTTTGTGCCGGATGAGGCAACCCGGCTTTCTGTCGAAACACTGCCGCGTGTGCTGAAACGACACGGGTACTACTCGGCGGCATTGTCCGACTGGTGCGGCGCGGATATGGGCAAGTTCGATTTGGGTTTTGATTATTCGGATGTGCCCGAAGACCAGTGGAACATCAAACTCTTTCTCCGGCAGGGCCCGAAAGATTTACGGCTCTTTCTCTCGCTATTCGGGCGCAACCGCTTTGGGAAATATTTTTTGCCGGAGATTTATTACCTTGGAGGCGTGCCCCAAACCGACGAATTGGGACTGGAAGCCCGGCATCTCATCTCTCATTGCGCCGCGCAAAGCCAACCCTTTTTTCTGAACGTTTTTTTCTCGACCACGCACGGTCCATTCGGCTCGGAATATCCCTACTACACCCGCTTCGCGGACCCGAACTACCAGGGCGAGTCGAAATTCGTCATGGCGCGGTTGACCGACCCGTGGGAAATCATCCGGCGCCAAGCCGAGCCCCGCGAAGCATTCGACCTCGACCAAATCATTAATCTCTACGATGGCTGCGTTGCGCGTTTCGATGATGAAGTGAAACAGATAATGGATCATCTCGGGCGTTGTGGATTAACGGAGAACACCATTGTCGTTGTTTATTCCGATCACGGCTTGGAGTTTTTTGAACACCAAACCTGGGGCCAGGGCAACTCCGTTATCAGCGATGTTTCGAACCGGATTCCACTGCTCATCCGCTCGCCCATGACTCGCCAAGGCCGCAAAATCACCCATCCCGTGCGCAGCATCGATCTGGCGCCTACCTTATTGGATATGGCTGGTATCACACCCAGCCCCAACATGGACGGCGTATCCTTGAAACCCTTTCTGGATGACCCCGAGAGTGAGCCGGATTTGGACATTTTCAGCGAAACGGGCATCTGGCTGGCCGACCTCCCCGGCACGCCAGCCGGGCACCTTCGTTACCCGAAGCTGCTGGATTTGTTGACCGTGCGCGATATTGAAACAGGCACCATTTCTATCAAGCCTGAGTATGTGGATATTATCGTTCGGGCCAAAGACCGGATGATCCGGAAGGGCCGATGGAAGCTCGTTTGCCAACCGCTCGCAAATGGATACTTGTTGAAACTGTTCGACATGCTAAATGATCCAGGCTGTGCTACCGATGTGCTCGAAGCGCACAGGGAGGTCGCAGACCAGTTGTGGGAAGAGCTACAGAAGTGGCTTCAGCAAGGCCGCCTATTACCGGTATGCGAGTGACACAAACTTAAGGGTTAAGGGGCGCCAAGAATAGGCGGGCGCTGCGGATAGGCAGGCTGCTCTAAAATGGTAATCATTGATGCGAGAGGTCATATGAAAGCGGTTAGTTGGCGAATAAAATGGTTTTTTGATCATGTGCTTGCCAGATCAGAACTCTTGGCGACGCGCCAGCTTTGGTGGCGAAGCTATTTGCGGGAGAGCGGCTGGTACAGGAGCGTCCGTGAGCAAAAGCCGGTGGATAGGGGAGGGAAGCCCATTCCCTGGATAACCTACCCGGCCCTTGAATTTTTGGAAGGTCGAGTGGCAAAAAGCATGGCTGTATTCGAATATGGTTGTGGGGGTTCCACGCTGTGGTGGGCGGAGAAAGCGGAACGGGTTGTCGCCTGCGAACACAATCTGGAGTGGTACGAAACCATGCGGCAGAGAGTGCCTGCCAATGTCGATTTGCACTACGCGCCGTTGGGCGATGGCGGAAATTATTCTCGGCAAATTTTGAAATACAACAATGCGTTCGACATCATTATGATTGACGGAAGAGACCGGAATGCCTGCGCCAGGAATGCATTGGGCGCCCTCAAGGAAGGCGGCGTCATCCTATGGGATAACAGCGAACGCGAAAAGTATGCCGAAGGACAAAACTACCTGCTGCAAAACGGGTTCAAGCGACTCGATTTCACCGGGCTTGGCCCCCTCAATTTCTACGCTTGGGGAACCTCGCTGTTCTATAGAAGCAACAACTGTTTTGATATTTGATCAGGATTTGACCGCGTAATATTTCCAGGAACATTTCCGGTGCGGCCGCACCTGCTCTGGTTTGTCTGAAAAAAACTCGTCAATTGCCTTCGTCGCGCCGGGCCATCGTTGATCGTTGTATTCATCGAACATGATAATCCCGCCCGGCGCCACTTTTTCATAAAGCGTATCGAGCGCGAATTTGTAAGACTCGTACAGATCGCAATCGAGATGAAGCAAGGCGATCTGGCCATCGTATTTCGGGAGCGTATCTTGAAACCAGCCACGGCCAAGGCGAACTCGCCGGTTGATCACATCTTCGGGAATTCGTCCGTCACGGAGAACTTTCGCCACTGTTTCGGGAGGATTTGCCCAATACCCCTTGCCCGTGATCGGGGTGTTTTCATCTTTCTCAAGCGGCTCCGGGAAGCCCTCAAAAGAATCAAATCCCCAATAGGTTCTTTCGACCCCGACATATTCGCTGAGCAGCAGGAACAGTAATGCCCCGTGTCCGATGGATACGCCGCACTCTACAATGTCGCCTTCCACTTCCCGCACTTGCTCAACCTGGTCGCGCAAGTACATTAGACGATCCAAGCTGCCGCGATATATTTTCGGCAGAAACGGCGAGCGGTTGTATTGGGCCGGAATGGTTTCCTCAAGCGGATCAATTCTGGAAACCTTGATTCCCGCTTGGCGAAATATCTGCTTTATAAAATCCTTAACCACAGTTCCCCCGGATCGCCAAATTTACGACGCCATATTAACATCTCTTTATCGTACATTTGCCTGCACTGCCCAGTGCGGCCAATTTGGCCAGCGTTCGGGCAATGATCCGGCATGCGCGGCGGCGGGTTCACAGTGATTAGGGGCGCCACAAAGATACTTAGCAGGTCTGCTATCATTTCAGCCTTGCGCTGGGCCGCGTCATCTCCATAGGTCTGCGATAGGATTCCCCATGCTGGCTACAAAAGAAAGAACTTGTCTCTATATCAACAACAGCCCCCAACCCGGCCGCAAGGAACTTGCGAAATTGGGTGGGGGCGGTAAGAGCCTGCTCGGTTTGCTCTCTCGCCTCCCAGAAGCCGGCTGGAAAGCGCATGTCGTGGTGCCCGGTGAAGGTCAGTTCACGGATGCTTTGGTGGATATGCAAATACCCCACACCATCTTCCCGTTTAAGCCGCTCGAGTGGCGGCAGCCTTTCGCTGGGGCCAGAACCACGCTGACTTGGCGCAAACTTTTTAGCCGGATAAATCCAGCCCTCATCCACGCCAATGGCTTTGATCTCAGCCGCTCCTTTGCATTGGCCGCAGGCATGCTGGGCATTCCCTTCATCACCCATGTGCGTTTTCCGGTGGAACCCGCGGGCGCGCGCTGGACGTTGCGCGGCTTACCAAAACCCGCCGCATTCATCTTCAACAGCCACGCGATGAAAGACGCGCTGTGGCCGAACCTTTCAGACCTTGCTCCCAGGAGCTGGCCTTATGTCGTTCACAATGCCGTCGATCTTGAAAGTTTTATGCCCGCCCCCTGGCCAGAAGGGCCCGTGTTACGCATCGGCATGGTGGCAAATTTCGCACCCTTTAAGCGCCACGAAGATTTTCTGAGCATGGCGGCGGAAATGACCAAGGCAAGACAGGATTTGGAATTCTGGATCGTCGGCGAAGACACCCAGGGCGCCGGACGTAGAGCGGTGCTGGAACAACTCACGCGCGACCTGGGCATTGAATCTTACGTGCGTTTTCTGGGGCATCGCTCCGACATTCCCGACATCATCAGGCAACTGCACCTGCTCGTTGTTCCTTCCAAATTCGAGCCATTCGGCCGTGTCGTCATCGAAGCAATGGCCTGCGGTCGCCCTGTCATAGGTAGCCGCGATGGCGGTATACCGGAAATTATTGA
>MEQN01000034.1:3132-5034 GCA_001770235.1 Betaproteobacteria bacterium RBG_16_58_11 | reverse complement strand
AAGTAGGCGATCACCGAGGCTTCGCCGATGCGGCCTTGGCCGCGCTTGCGCAGCGGGAAAAATGGCAAGACATGAGCCGCGCGGCCGTCAGTGCCGCGCGCGAACGTTTTTCCCTCGACGCGCATGTCGCGCAAATCACGGCGATCTACCGCCAAGTGCTGGAGCGCCAGTCAGTCTAAACGGCTGGATAGCTACTCATCCGGGCAGAAACGGCACCAAGGGTTCTTGGGCGGCCGGGCGGGCGATGTTTCTTTATCCGCACTCTTGTCCGCGGTAGCGGCCTGAACCGGCGCGCTGCCCGCTTGGGCCTGCGGAGTGGGCGCGCCTGCCGCAGCATCGGCCACGGCTGGCTTTTCTGCAGATTTGTCCGCTTTATTTTCCGGTTCCGGCTGCGCCGCGATGGCTTCCGGGTACGGCAGCTTTCCGCCCAACTCCTGGTACCGCAGCTTAAGCCCCTTGCTGTCCGGCGCATGACGCAAACCTTCGGTGACCACTTCCAGGGCCTTTGCCCGCTGCTTGCGTTCACTGTAGTGGTCTGCAAGCGCCAGATGGGCTCTGGTGAGGCGCGGGCTGCGCGAAACTGCTTGCTGGAGATCGGCCAATGCTTCCGTATCGTTTTTCATTAGCGAATTCACGATTCCACGGTATAGATAACTTTCGCCGGCGAGGGAACTATCCTTGTATAAGTGGTTGACCATGTAATCGAGCTCGTTTTTTGCCGACGCAAGGTTAGACTTGGCTTTTGGACCAAAAGAAGCGCTGTAGTAGCGGTTGAGAAAATTCAACCCAAAACAGTAGTGGTGAGAATTCTGAAACTGCGAGCCAATCATGGATACCCCCATCTGCAATGCGTCGCGGTCCCCGCGCTGCTCGCGCATCTTGACCGTGCAGAAAGAAGGAAGCCTCGTCAGTTCAACGTCCGTTGGGGGGGCGAACCCCTCAGCATTCGCCACTCGAATACCCAGAACCGAAACAAGAAAAAAAGCCATCAGAAACTTTCGCATAAATCCTCCTCAACCCCTGCGACCAGATGAGCCATCAAGTCGCAGTAACGGCATCGTCTTCTGTGCAACGGTCTTCCAGCCAAATTGGCTAACGGCCCGGGCCCGCCCGTTGCCCCCCACGGAGATGGCCAAGCTCTGGTCCCTCAGAATATGCACCAGCGCTATGCTCAACGCGTCTTCGCTTAGACCATCTACGCGCCAGCCAGTCACACCCTCCTGGATCGCCGCCCCCGTTCCGCCTGCCCTGCCGCCGATCACCGGCTTCCCGCAGGCTGCCGCCTCGACGAATACCATGCCGAAGCCCTCGGTGTCGCCGTTTATTTCCCTGTTGGGCATGACGAACACATCACACGCATTGTACCAACGCGGCAGATCCTCCGGCGGCACGTGGCCCAGCATGTGAACCCGATCGCTCACACCCGATTCACGGGCAAGAGCGGAGAGGTAATCCCAATCCTCGCCGATGCCGATAAGGGCGTAGCGCACGTCCAACCCCTGCCGCAACAACTCCGGCAGGCTACGAATGACCATATCGAAGCCCTTGCGCCGGCTCAGGCGGCCGACGGAAAGAATCAGTTTTTGGTTCGCCCCCAGGCCGATACTGGCCTTGAGATCATCGCAGGTCAAGCCGGGGCGGAACCGGTCCGTATCGACGCCCGGGTAGATCAGCACAATCTTTTGCGAGTTGACTTCCATGCGCATCAACTCGTCTCGGGTGAACTCGCTATTGGCGATAACCCGATCCGCATGCCGAAGGGCAAAGCGCATGGACTTGTACTTGGCGCCCTTGCCCCAAGTAGTGAGCTCCTCCCCGTGTGCATAGATCACCACGGGCCGAAAGGTGAACCGTGCCACCAGCCAGGCCACCAGCCCCTCGGGCAGAGCACGGAAAGCGTGG
>MEQN01000034.1:1270-3114 GCA_001770235.1 Betaproteobacteria bacterium RBG_16_58_11 | reverse complement strand
GCCACAGGGATTTGAAAAAGAACCGTGCATACATTGCCAGCGATTCAGGCCTGAGCCAGGGCACGCGTTTGAGGTTAAGCCGGTGAATGGTGTTGGGGTGCGTGGCATCCACTTCCGCCGCGCCTGGAACGTCGGCGGTGATGATATGGATTTCCTTGCCGCCGAGGCGTTTATACACTTCGGCCGCCCATACGGCGGTGCCGCCCTTGGTGGGCAGAAAAAGTTCGGTGAGAACTAGCAGTCGCATTTCTTATTGAGCTTTCACAAAATGGATGATACACAAGCAAATCCCCCCTGCCCCCCTTTTTTACCCGCAAGGGGTACGCCGGTGGGTGCCCCGCTGCTACGCAGCGACCCTTCCGCAGCCTAAGGGGGGAACCTACTACAGGCGGCCTGTTAGAAGCCCCCCTTTGAAAAAGGGGGGCAGGGGGGATTTGCTCTCGTGCCATCTTTTGAGGTTCCTAACCATTTGCATCACTCTCACCCTTTCAACATCGACAACACATCCCGCAGGCTGCGCCAGCCGGGGTTGCTCACGAGCGAGGGCAGGACGGCGCGCACCGCTAAACTGCGCTGCGCATTTTTTACCAGTGCGCACGCCAGATTGTAGCGCGCGCTTTGCATCCGTTGCTTGATGCCCCGCTGTACCGGTGCGGGGAAGTTTTGCGCCAGGCGTTCGAGGCCGGTCAGCGTGCGCACATTTTCCTGCTGCGCAGCGATGGGGTTACGCCGTGTCGCGCTGCTGGCGTGGATCAGATACACGCCAAGTGGCACACACACCACGCCGATGCGATGGCTTCTGGCTACCAGGCGGGTGAGCAAATGCACGTCCTCGCATACCTTGTAGCCGAGCGGGTAGCCGCCTAGCTCCAAAAATATTTGGCGCGGCACGGATAGCGTATGGGTATCGCCAAAATGATCCGCGACATAAGCCTGGATTTCATGCGCTTGATCCATGATCACACGTGCACTGCCCGCGGCCTTGACGAGCATTGCTTTGCCGGCGTCATGTTGTGCCATGGACGTCCCCAACAAATTGCCCGCATCATCCCGATACTCGTAATCGCCGGTCAAAAAATCCAGTGCGGCATCTTCGTCTATCCACTCCGCATGCAATCGCAGCCGATCGGGGTAGTACCAATCGTCGGCATCCAGGAATGCGAGCCAATCACCTGATGCGATCTGTGCGCCATGGTTGCGCGCGCTCGACACCCCCGCGTTGTCCTGCCGGATATAACGCAGCTTGCCGCCATAACGGGCGGCGACATCAGATGTGCCATCGCTTGAGCCATCATCGATCACGATAATTTCTTGCGCTGGGTAACTTTGAGCGAGCACGGAATCGATGGCGCGCGCCAAGGTGGCTGCACTGTTGTAAGCCGGGATGATGACTGAAAAGCGAGGGGCGCTCATGCCGCCATCCCCAATAGCCAGAGCGGCACGGCCAGCCCGCTGAGCCGCGCCAATTTCCAGAAACGCGGCAGCGTGCGGATGCGCGCAAGCCAGGCGTGCAGCCTTGGGCGAATTTCCGTTTCGATCAGCTCCCGGTCATCGCGCGCTATTGCCTCGGCGATTTCCTGCGTGGACAAGAAGCGTAATGCCGGATATAGCGCGCATGCCTCCGACAGTAGCCGGTTCAACTCACCCAACGCTGCCTCTGACTGAGCCGGAGCGCACAGAAAATTAAAGCGATGGGTCTCCAGCAGCGTTGGCCGCCCGCGCCCGGTTTGCCGGGCCACGGCAGCCAGCCCATTTTCGGCACGATGCCCCAAGGCGGGTTCGAAATAGTTGTCGCGCACCAGATACAGCACGCCACTCTGCCCACGTTCGCCGTTGAGTATTGC
>MEQN01000034.1:0-1222 GCA_001770235.1 Betaproteobacteria bacterium RBG_16_58_11 | reverse complement strand
CCGGGGGTGACGATGCAAGCCACACCGTGAGCGGCCCAGGCGCGCTCCACGGCGTCGTTCCAGACGAAAGTAGTGGGCACCGCGACAGTGGGCGCCATGCCAAAAATCCGCGCATACATTTCTGCCTCTTGCGCCGCTGCTTGATTGATCTCCACTTCCGGAATCGGCCGCGACGGCAGTGCGGCGGCGTCTGTCCAACGGCTTTGCAGGTGAGATGGCAGGTCTTCGCTGCGCGCCATGCCTTCGCCCGCGAGCCACGCCGCCACCTGCTCATCTGTTTTCGCCGCCGCCATCAACGCCGGGGGCCAGTAGTGCTCCAGGCCATGCAACTGGGGCGCCATCACACCTTCCTTTATTCCCGTGCGCAGAGCAGTCAGCACAGTGGCCAGACGCGTGTCATCGAGGGTAAGGCGGACATAGTCAGAATGGCTTGCGGCGGCCATGGCCGCGCGATTGACGAGACCGAGAATCACACCCACGGTCATCACCGGATTACGCCCCGTTTGATCGCGGTGGCCCTGCAGTACCTGGCGTAGTGCATCGAGCGCTTTGGCCTGTTCCAGCGGCCCGGCGCCCCAATCATCGCTTTCGATTACCAGCACCGGATAACGCAACACCGGCTCGTGCCAACGACGATGCAAGTCGCTCGCATAAAAACCAAGCAGACCGCACCAAACCAACAAGAGAAAAATAATAATGTAGCCGAGCATGCTGATAATTTATGCCACCTTACATAAGTGAAGGTGGACTTGGATCAACAGTTTTTTAAATCCCCCTAGCCCCCTTTTTGCCCGCAAGGGGTACGCCGGTGGGTACCCCGCTGCTGTGCAGCGACCCTTCCGCAGCCAAAGGGGGGGCCTTCTAATCGGCGTACGCTGTAAGTTCCCCCTTGGCAAAAGGGGGCTAGGGGGATTTAGCTGGCGCGTGCCGAAGCATTGGGCTGTCATGTTTTTGATAAATCTCCATCGCTTGAATAACCCATTGCACTCGCCACTGCGGCGACCTTGGGCAGCACACGCTCAACTTTCTCACGGTTGCGTCCGTCCTTCCACTTGTCCAGACGAATCTCCGAGAAGGCGTTATAGGGCGTGTCCAGCACGTTCGCGCAATGCGCCTGCATTTTTGCATCAAAGGGCAGGCCGCTGGCCGCAAACAACTTGCGGAAGCTCTCCACCGGGTTGCGCACCAGGTCTTCGTAGAACACTTCGCTCCACTGCGCTGC
>MEQN01000033.1:14719-15815 GCA_001770235.1 Betaproteobacteria bacterium RBG_16_58_11 | reverse complement strand
CCAATATGACTTGTGAATTTAATTAGTCAGGCCTAAAATTTTGCGGATGGAAGCTAAAGTCGTTTCTCAAGATTCCCCTAAGCTGCTTGACCGTTTGCGTGCCGAAATTCGGGTGCGTCATTACAGTTTACGCACCGAGCAAGCGTATGTCGATTGGGCGCGCCGCTTCATTTTATTCCATAACAAACGCCACCCCAAAGAGATGGGGGCGGCTGAGTTGCGGGATTTTTTGTCGCATTTGGCGGTGGATCGTAATGTTTCTGCCTCGACCCAGAATCAGGCTAAATCGGCTTTGCTGTTTTTGTACCGCGAGGTGTTGAAGATTGAGTTGCCCTGGCTGGAAGAGGTGATTAGCGCCAAGACAGCCAAGCGTTTGCCGGTGGTGTTGACGCAGCTTGAAACGCGCCAATTGCTGGGCGCGATGTCGGGCACGATGGGGCTGATGGCAAGCTTGTTGTACGGCACGGGCATGCGTTTGATGGAGGGCTTGCGGCTGCGGGTAAAAGATGTCGAATTCACCCGGCGCGAAATCATTGTGCGGGAGGGCAAGGGCAATAAAGACCGGGTGACGGTGTTGCCGGAAAACCTGATCCTGCCATTACAGGCGCATCTGGTAAAAGTGAAGGCTTTGCATGAGCGTGATTTGGATGCGGGTTTTGGCGAGGTTTACTTGCCGGATGCGCTGGCGGTGAAATATCCCAATGCGCCTCGCGCTTGGGGCTGGCAGTTTGTGTTTCCGTCACCGGTGCGTTCGATCGACCCACGCACGGGCATCGAGCGGCGGCACCATGTTTATGAAACGAGTGTGCAGCGGGCGGTGCGTGAGGCGTCCCGGCTGGCGGGCATCCACAAGCCGGTGACGCCGCATGTGCTACGACATTCTTTTGCCACGCATTTGCTGCAAGCGGGCTACGATATCCGCACGGTGCAGGAGCTGTTGGGGCATAAGGATGTGCAGACGACGATGATCTACACGCATGTGTTGAACCGCGGCGGGCGCGGGGTGGTAAGCCCGCTGGATGCTTGATCAGATGTCGATATTGCGCGCCACCAGCGCATTGTTTTCGATAAACGCGCGGCGCGGCTCGACCGCATC
>MEQN01000033.1:0-14665 GCA_001770235.1 Betaproteobacteria bacterium RBG_16_58_11 | reverse complement strand
GAGCAGCCGGCGCACGCTGGGATCCATGGTGGTTTCCCAAAGCTGATTCGGGTTCATTTCGCCCAGGCCTTTGTAGCGCTGCGTGGACAGGTTGCGCTGCACATCTTCCAATAGCCAATCCAGCGCTTGTTTGAATTCTGTGACGGCGGATTCTTTTTCGCCGCGCTTTACCATGGCGCCTTTGCCGATCAGGCCGTTGAGCGCTTGTGCGGTTTTGACGATTTGCGCGAAGTCGCCGCTTTCCAGAAAGTCTTTATCCAGCGCGGTGACTTGTTTGTTGCCGTGATAGGTGCGGTGGATGAGGATGCGGCAGCTCTCGGTGGCGTCTATGTATTCGGCGGGGAGGGTCACTGCATCATCATTGAGCGCACGGGCGAGATGCTCGGCGCTGGCGCGCGCCTTGTTGATTTCGCTCAGATCAATTTGCGGCGATTTGAGCAGCGCGTATAACACCGCTTTGTCGATCACGCGCGACAGGCGATCGACCACCGCTTCCGACAATAAATATTCTTTTGCCAACGCTTCCAAGGCATCGCGCGTGAGCGGCGCAGCGCCCGCGGCGGGCAGCAGCGATGCGCCGTCCAGGGCTTGTTGCAGCAGGTAATGTTTGAGTTCGTGATCGTCTTTTAAATAGCGCTCGTTCTTGCCGTGCTTCACTTTATACAGCGGCGGTTGGGCGATGTAGATGAAGCCGCGCTCGATCAGCTCCGGCATTTGGCGGTAGAAGAAGGTGAGCAGCAAGGTGCGGATGTGCGAGCCGTCCACGTCGGCGTCGGTCATGATGATGATGCGGTGGTAACGCGCTTTGTCCGCGGAGAATTCATCCTTGCCGATGCCGGTGCCCATGGCCGTGATTAAGGTCACGATCTCTTGGGAGGATAGGAGCTTGTCGAAACGGGCGCGCTCTACGTTGAGGATCTTGCCTTTGAGCGGCAGGATCGCTTGAAATTTGCGGTCCCTGCCCTGCTTGGCGGAGCCGCCTGCGGAATCGCCCTCTACGATGTAAAGCTCTGATAATGCAGGATCTTTTTCTTGGCAATCGGCGAGCTTGCCGGGCAGGCCCATGCTGTCCAATACGCCTTTGCGCCGGGTCATTTCGCGCGCTTTGCGCGCCGCTTCGCGGGCGCGGGCAGCATCAACGATCTTGGAGGTAATGATCTTGGCGTCGGTCGGCCGCTCGGCCAGGAAGTCGGCCAGCTTATCCGCCACGATTTCTTCCACCACCGGGCGCACTTCGCTCGACACGAGCTTGTCTTTGGTTTGGCTGGAAAATTTCGGGTTGGGCACTTTTACCGAGAGCACGCAGGTCAAGCCTTCGCGCATGTCGTCGCCGGTGGTTTCGACCTTGGCTTTTTTGGCGGCGTCGCTTTTTTCGATGTAGTTATTCAGCGTGCGGGTCAGCGCCGCGCGCAGACCGGTCAAATGCGTGCCGCCGTCGCGCTGGGGGATGTTATTGGTGAAGACTTGGACAGTTTCCTGATAAGAATCATTCCATTGCATCGCCACATCGACGGTCATGCCATCCTTTTCGCCAGTGGCGAAAAAGACATTCTGGTGCAGTACGGCTTTGCTGCGATTCATGTATTCGACGAAGCCTTTTACCCCGCCGGAGAAGGCGAAGTTTTCTTCCTTGCCGGTGCGCTGGTCCACCAGAATGATATTTACCCCATTGTTTAGAAAGGATAATTCACGCAGGCGTCGAGCCAGGATGTCGTAATGGAATTCGATCTGGCCAAACACTTCTTTGTCGGCCATGAAGTGTACCTCGGTGCCGCGGCGTTGCGTGTCACCGGTTTCTTTCAAGGGCGCGACTGCGTCGCCACGGTGAAACTCCATCGCATGTTTTTTTCCGTCGCGCCGGATGGTCAGTTTGAGCCAGTCGGAAAGCGCGTTCACCACCGAAACGCCCACGCCATGCAGGCCACCGGAGACTTTGTAGGAGTTGGCGTCAAACTTGCCGCCCGCATGCAGGATGGTCATGATGACCTCGGCGGCGGAGCGCCCTTCTTCCGGGTGGATATCGGTCGGAATCCCGCGCCCGTTATCGGTCACGCTGATCGAATTGTCGGTATGGATGGTGACTTTGATTTCGTTGCAGTAGCCGGCCAGCGCTTCGTCGATGGCGTTATCCACCACCTCGAACACCATGTGATGCAAGCCAGAGCCATCGCTGGTGTCGCCGATATACATGCCTGGGCGCTTGCGTACGGCCTCCAGGCCCTTTAGCACCTTGATCGAAGAAGAGTCATAGCTATGCGCCATCAGCGTTAGTTTTAACGCCTCGGCTTCTTCCACCGTTTTAAAGCAGGAGTGTTTCTGATCGCCGGAAAAGACACACCATTCTTCCCCAAGCTGTTGAATTTCGAATTGATTCTTACTCATTTACGCCTTCTGTTTCACGTGAAACATTAAATTCGCATCGGCATTACGACATATTTAAAGCTGTCGTTGCCCGGAATGGTAAACACCCCGCTACTATTCGAGTCGCCAAAGGTGCACTCTATCTTTTCCGTGCCAACGTTATTCAACACGTCCAGCAAGTAAGTAACGTTGAAGCCAATATCGATGGCGTCTCCGCCATATTGGATTTCCATCTCCTCTTGCGCTTCTTCCTGCTCGCTATTGCTGGAAATTACTTTGACGCTATCCTGAGTGAGCACCATGCGTACGCCGCGAAATTTTTCATTGCTGAGAATAGCGGCGCGTTGTAAGCCTTGCAGCAACATCAATCGATCAATTGAAAATTTATTGTTATAGCCGGAGGGGATCACCTTGCCGTAGTCGGGAAACTTTCCGTCAACAATTTTTGAGTTTAAGGAAATATTAGCGAAACTGAACTTGATCTGGCTCTTGCCGCATTCTATTTCAACTTTCTCGTCAGAATCCTCCAACAGGCGCAACAACTCCAAAATCGTTTTGCGCGGTACGATCACTTCAGCATCCACCCCGCCCTCTATTTTTTCCGCTGCATAACTCAAGCGGTGGCCATCGGTCGCTACCGCGCGCATTTCTCCATTGCGCATCACCAATAACATCCCATTCAAGTAGTAGCGTATATCCTGCTGCGCCATCGCAAACTGCACTTGATTCAATAGCGCACGCAGTGTTTTCTGAGCAATCTCTATCTTCTGCTCCGCACCATCTCCCGCCGGAAACTTAGGAAAATCCTCCGCCGGCAAGCTTTGCAAATTGAATCGACTCTTTCCAGCTTTCAGTAAAACTTTGCTATCTTGTTGATCCAATGAGATTTTTGTTGCTTCCGGCAAGGCGCGAAGAATATCCTGCAGCTTTTTAGCCGAGAGCGTGATTGCAAACGGCGTATCCAGGTTCACCTCGTTGGTATTGGCTTTGACTTGAATCTCTAGGTCTGTGGCGGTAAAGGACAGTTGCTTAGATGTCGCTTCGAGCAGCACATTTGAAAGAATAGGCAGCGTATGCCGGCGTTCAACAATGCCGGTTACTGATTGCAATGCCTTGAGTAAAGTCTCCCGATCGGTTTGTATTAAGAGCATTTATATTTCCTTTTGATAGTATCTAATAACACCACCAAGTTTCGTGTATATTTTATATTTTTAATTAAATTCAATCAGTTAAAACAATATTACGCTGTGGAAAGCCTTGGGTTAAGTCGATCCCAATTTTTGGATAAGTTTATGAAAGAACATTTTTAAGCACTTATTCACAAAACCATTCAGGGTTAATGCATAAGTTATCCACAGACTTAACTTCTTAATGTTTGCACTAAAACGGTAAAGTCCCGCTCGATATTTGGATCGATGCCGCGCAGTTCGACAATTTTGCGACAGGCATGCAATACCGTTGTGTGGTCCCGTCCGCCAAAGGCATCGCCAATATCAGGAAGGCTGAGCTGGGTTAATTCTTTCGCTAATGCCATGGCCACTTGTCTCGGCCGCGCAACCACGCGCGATCGTTTCTTGGAGTACATTTCCGCGACCTTTATTTTGTAGTAGTCCGCCACGGTTTTTTGAATATTATCAATCGATATCTGGCGAATTTGCACCGCCATCAGATCCTTCAATGCATCCTTGGCCAAGGCCACGGATATTGGCTGGCCGTTAAAGCGGGAATAGGCCAAGACCCGCTTTAAAGCGCCTTCCAACTCGCGCACATTGGATTGAATTTGCTGTGCAATGAAGAAGGCAACATTTTCGTCTAAATCGATCTTGTCCGCCTCAGCTTTTTTAATCAGGATGGCTACACGCATTTCCAGCTCCGGTGGCTCGATCGCCACCGTCAAACCCCACCCAAATCGGGAAATTAGTCTGTCTTCAATACCTTGCATCTCACGCGGGTAGGTATCGCAGGTGATGATGACCTGTTTATGCGCTTCGATAAGCGCATTGAAAGCGTAAAAAAATTCTTCTTGCGTGCGATTCTTGCCGCCAAAGAATTGGATATCATCGATCAGCAACAAATCGAGCGAATGATAATAACGTTTAAAGTCGTTGAACGACTTGTGTTGATAAGCGCGCACTACGTCCGACACATAGCGTTCCGCATGAATATAGCTGATGCGCGCGTTGCGATTCTGCTCGTAGACCAGATTGCCAATAGCTTGAATCAAATGGGTTTTACCCAAGCCAACCCCGCCGTAAACAAATAAAGGGTTATACGCGGCACCGGGGTTTTCAGCCACTTGCAGCGCGGCGGCGCGGGCGAGCTGGTTGGCTTTGCCCGTGACTAAACTGGCAAAAGTAAATTGGGGGTTTAAGCCGGATTTCTCGTTTTTGAGGGGCCGGCTTGGCGCCGTTGCCACTAAACCTGGCACAGTTTCTGGTTCCGCCTGGAGGGTAGATTTCACAACCGCTTTGGAAGCCTCTTCCAGGCGAAGCTGTACTTGGGTCGGCTGGCCAAACTGAATGGCCGCGATTTCTTCAATCCGGGGTAAAAATTTTTCTTTCACCCATTGTAAAACGAAACGATTCGGCGCCAATAGACACACGTCTGCACCGGCCTGCTCCATGCGAAGCGGCTTGATCCAGGTGTTAAACTGTTGAATTGTCAGCTCATTCTTGAATTGATCAAGACAGTGCTGCCAGAAACCGTCCATTGTCTATCCTGCCCGCCGAAACGGGAGTCGTGTTTTTGTATTGGGAGTTGCCGCATCGCGCAGCAAGAGAAGGACAGCCATTGTAGACGCTTTAGGAAGAGTTATCCACAGGCCGAAACGAGAATTTGAGCTTGACAGAAACAGGAGTAAACAGGTTAAATGTCGGGTTTCCGATTTGCACTAAAGAATCAACGGGGCTCACCATGAAACGCACTTATCAACCTTCCGTCATTCGTCGTTTGCGCACACACGGCTTTCTCGAGCGCATGCGCACCAAGAGCGGCCGCGCCGTCATTAATGCCCGCCGTGCAAAAGGGCGGAAGCAGCTCGCTGTCTAAGCCAACAGCGAATTTGCAGGACGCAGCCCAGGCTCGGACGTCCAGCTACAAAAAGCGCAGCCATTTACGAAAAGCGGACGAAATATCGTCCGTTTTTGATTTTAAATGCCGGGTAAGCGCACCGCACTTTGTGGTGCTCGGCAAACCAAATGGCCTGGCATTTCCCCGGCTGGGAATCATGGTTGCGAAAAAAACCGCGCGCTTATCGGTTAGTCGAAATTACATGAGGCGTATCGTGCGTGAACAATTTCGCGCGCAACAAAATGATTTGGCGCCATTGGATATCGTGGTGCGGGTTACTAAATCATTCAATCGTCAGGATTTTGCAGCGATCATGCAGGAATTGTCATCAATCTTCGTCAAAATACGCAAATGTCAAAATTCCTGATTCTGCTTATTCGCGCCTATCAATACATTATTAGCCCGCTTCTGGGGCCCCGTTGCCGTTTCACGCCCAGTTGTTCTGATTACACCCGCGAATCGATCGGCGCGCATGGCCCGGCCAAAGGGCTTTGGTTTGGCCTAAAGCGCCTTGGCCGCTGTCACCCCTGGTGCCATGGCGGTTATGATCCCGTACCTAAAAAGTAAAAGAAATTAAATGGATACTAAAAGACTCATTCTGTTTGTCGTGTTCTCGATGTCGATTTTCATGCTGTGGGATGCTTGGCAGCGCGAGCAAAATCCGCAGCCGCCCGCGAATCAACCGGCCGCGCAAATGCCGGCTAATGGCGGCATTCCTACCCCGACCCAAGTCGCTCCGCCCGCGCCAAGCAGCCCAAGCGTCACGCCAGCCGCCAGCCCGCAATTGACCAAAGGCGAGCGGATCAAAGTCAAAACGGATCTCTTTGACGCCGAAATAGATGTTAACGGCGGCGATCTCCGCCGAATGACGCTGATCAAGCATGGTTCTGCGGACGACAAGAAAAAGCCGATTGTTTTGCTGTCGGACGAAGCGCCGCATTTTTATGTGGCGCAAACCGGGTTGATCGGCGCCGGCTTGCCCACGCATAAGGAAATATTCAGCGCCGCGGCTAAAGATTATGTGCTGGGCGCGGACGCAAAAACCTTGGAAGTCCGCCTCGCCTGGCAGGGCGCGAACGGCGTGCTGGTCAATAAAATCTACACCTTCCATCGGGGCAGTTATCTGATCGACCTCGCGTATGAAATTAAAAATGCGAGCGGCCAGCCCATGAAGGCCGATGCGTACTTTCAGCTTTTGCGCGATGACACGCCGCCCGCCGGGGACTCACAATTTCTGCCGACCTACACCGGCCCGGCGATTTATACCGAAGCGCAAAAATTCCAAAAGCACGCATTCGGCGATATCGGCAAAGATGCAAAGACAGATACCGTTGTCAGCAAAGATGGCTGGGTCGCGATCCTGCAACACTACTTCCTGACTGCCTTCCTGCCGCAAGGCGCGGGACAGCGCGAGTTCTACACCAAGAAACTGTCGGACAAGCTGTTCGCGGCCGGCGTCATCATGCCGCTGGGCGAGATCGCGCCCAATGCCGATGCGCGCTTGAGCGTGCCGCTCTATGTGGGTCCGCAAGAACAAGAAACCTTGAAGCAACTCGCGCCCGGACTGGATCTGGCGATTGATTACGGGTGGCTGACCGTGGTCGCGGTGCCGATTTTCTGGCTGCTGAATCTGCTGCATAAATGGATCGGCAATTGGGGCTGGGCCATTATCGTGCTGACGATTTTGATCAAGGGCGCGTTTTATCCGCTCTCCGCCGCCAGCTATCGCTCCATGGCGAAAATGAAACTGCTCGCGCCCCGCCTGCAAAAAATGAAAGAGCAGTACGGCGACGACCGGCAAAAAATGCATCAGGCCATGATGGAAATGTACAAGACCGAGAAAATCAATCCGCTGGGCGGTTGCTTGCCGGTGGTGGTGCAAATTCCCGTGTTTATCGCCTTGTACTGGGTGCTCTTGTACAGCGTGGAAATGCGCCACGCACCGTTTGCATTATGGATTCAGGATCTCACCGCGACCGACCCGTATTACGTGCTGCCGATCATCATGGGCCTGTCGATGATCGTGCAAACCAAACTCAATCCGACCCCGCCGGATCCGATTCAAGCCAAGGTCATGATGATCATGCCGGTGGCGTTCTCGATTTTCTTCTTCTGGTTCCCCGCCGGACTGGTGCTGTACTGGGTGGTGAACAACGTGCTCTCCATCGCGCAGCAGTGGCGCATCAATCATGTCTTGGGTAACGCCCCCAAGCCAGTCAAACGCTGACACCATTGCCGCTATCGCCACCGCCCCCGGGCGCGGCGGTATCGGTGTGGTGCGCGTGTCCGGCCCGCAAGCCCCTTCTATCGCGCAAGCCTTAATCGGTAAGCTGCCCCCACCCCGTCTGGCCACGCTGGCGAATTTTCTCGACACGGATGCCAGCGTAATCGATCAAGGCATCGCGCTCTACTTTGCGGCCCCGCACTCTTTCACCGGCGAAGACGTGCTGGAACTGCAAGGCCATGGCGGGCCGGCGGTCATGCAACGCTTGCTGGCCCGTTGCCTGGAAGCGGGTGCCCGTATCGCCGAGCCGGGTGAATTCACGCGGCGCGCTTACCTCAACGACAAGCTGGATTTGGCGCAAGCCGAAAGCGTCGCCGATCTGATCGATGCCTCTTCCGTGCAAGCCGCGAAGAGCGCCATGCGATCCTTGCAAGGCGAGTTCTCGCGCGAAATTCACGCCTTGGTGCAAAGCCTGATTGATCTGCGCATGCTGGTGGAAGCCACCCTGGATTTTCCCGAAGAAGAAATTGATTTTCTCGACGCCGCGCATGCGAAGGAAAAACTCGCGGCCATCCGCGAGCAACTGGGCCGGGTTTTAACCCGCGCCAAGCTTGGCGCGCTACTGCGCGAGGGGCTGCAAGTGGTGCTGATCGGCCAGCCCAATGTCGGCAAATCCAGCCTGCTCAATCGGCTTGCCGGAGAAGAGGTCGCTATCGTGACCCCGGTGGCCGGCACCACGCGCGATACGGTGCGCGAGGAAATTCAAATCGATGGCATTCCGCTGCATATCATCGATACCGCCGGGCTGCGCGAGACGCAGGATGAAGTGGAAAAAATCGGCATCGCCCGCACCTGGGCTGTTGTGGATAAAGCCCAACTCGCGCTGGTGATCATCGATGCCGCGCGCGGACAAGCGGAGGAAGATGAAGCGATCCTGCGCAAACTCCCGAGCGGCCTGCCCGTGCTGCGCGTCTATAACAAAATCGATTTAGTGGGCGAGACACCGCACGCAGCGCGGGATGGCGAGGCGGTTTACCTGTCCGCCAAAACCGGCGCCGGCCTGGAAATTTTGCATGATCGCCTGTTGCAACTCGCGGGCTGGCAAGCGGCGGAAGAAGGCGTGTATCTGGCGCGCGAACGCCACCTCCAAGCGCTCTACGCCGCGAAAAGCAGCCTGGAAAACGCAGAGCAAAATTGGCAACAACTGGAACTGCTGGCGGAAGAATTGAAGCTCGCGCAAAACGCGCTGGCCAGCATCACCGGTGAATTCAGCGCCGATGATTTGCTCGGCGAAATTTTTTCGCGCTTCTGTATCGGTAAATGACGTAGGGGCGAGGCATGCCTCGCCCGCTACATAACCCATCGGCCCGGAAATGCATAAGTATATGTTTTTACGCCGTTCTCCGCATTTCTGGCCTTACCTGTGGATAAAATTTGGCGTATCATGGCCGACCTTTGCAAGAGAATCGCGCTTGACCCATGGATTTCCCGCAAGCCTTTGATGTCATTGTGATTGGTGGCGGGCACGCCGGCACCGAGGCGGCGCTCGCCTGTGCCCGCATGGGCGTGAAAACCGCGCTGCTCACGCACAACATCGAGACCCTGGGCCAGATGTCGTGCAACCCCTCCATCGGCGGCATCGGCAAGGGCCATTTGGTGAAGGAAGTCGATGCCCTGGGCGGCGCCATGGCGGCGGCCACCGACGAGGGCGGCATCCAGTTCCGTATTCTCAATTCCAGCAAAGGCCCGGCGGTGCGCGCGACCCGCGCCCAGGCCGACCGTGTGTTGTACAAGCAAGCCATCCGCAGCCGCTTGGAAAACCAGCCTAATCTGTGGCTGTTCCAACAGGCGGTGGACGACCTCATTCTAGACGGCGAAAACGTCATCGGCGCCGTCACCCAGCTTGGCATCAAATTCCACGCCCGCGCCGTGGTGCTGACCGCCGGAACATTCCTCGGCGGGCTGGTGCATGTGGGCTTGTCCAACTACCGCGCCGGGCGCGCCGGCGACCCGGCCTCGATCAGCCTTGCGGCGCGGTTGCGCGAGCTGAAGCTGCCGGCGGGCCGCCTTAAAACCGGCACCCCGCCGCGCATCGATGGCCGCAGCCTGGATTATTCCGTGATGACCGAGCAAGCGGGCGACGACCCGGCGCCGGTGTTTTCTTTCCTCGGCGACGTGCGTCAACATCCGCGCCAATTGCCCTGCTGGATCACCCATACGAATAGCCGCACGCACGACATTATCCGTGCCGGGCTCGATCGATCACCCATGTACACTGGGGTCATTGAGGGAGTAGGCCCTCGCTATTGCCCGTCGATCGAAGACAAAATCCACCGCTTCGCCGACAAGGAAACGCACCAGATTTTCGTCGAACCGGAAGGCCTGACCACGCATGAGATTTACCCTAACGGGATCTCCACCAGCCTGCCGTTCGATGTGCAACTGAACCTGGTGCGCTCCATCAAGGGCTTCGAAAACGCCCACATCACCCGCCCCGGTTACGCCATCGAATACGACTACTTCGACCCGCGCGGTCTCAAAAGCTCCTTGGAGACCAAGGCCATCAAAGGCTTGTTCTTCGCCGGCCAGATCAACGGCACTACCGGCTACGAAGAGGCGGCGGCGCAGGGCTTGCTCGCCGGCATCAACGCCGGGCGTTACGCACAGGAAAAAGACGCCTGGTGCCCGGCTCGGGGCGAGGCCTACCTCGGCGTGCTGGTGGATGACCTGATCACACGCGGCGTGTCCGAGCCCTATCGCATGTTCACCAGCCGCGCCGAGTATCGCCTCTCCCTGCGCGAAGACAACGCCGACTTGCGCCTGACCGAAATCGGCCGCAGCCTGGGCGTGGTGGACGATAGGCGTTGGGAGCATTTCAGCCGCAAGCGTGACGCGATAGCGCTGGAACAAGAACGCTTGAAAACCACCTGGGTGAATCCGCGCACCTTGCCCGAGGCGGATGCGCTGCGTGTGCTCGGGCAGAATATCGAGCGTGAGCACTCGCTCATAGATTTGTTGCGGCGCCCGCAGGTGAGCTATGAAAGCTTGATGACCCTGCCCGGCGCGGGTGTGAGTCAGACCGATGCGCAGGTCATCGAGCAAATCGAAATTCAGACCAAGTATCAGGGCTATATCGAGCGTCAGCACGAAGAGGTGGAAAAAAGCCGCCAACAAGAATCCCTCAAGCTGCCCCTGGACTTGGACTACCGCGAAGTGCGCGGCCTATCGATCGAAGCGGCGCAAAAGCTCAACCAGCACAAGCCGGAAACCCTGGGTCAGGCGGGCCGCATTTCCGGCATGACCCCGGCGGCGATCTCCCTGCTCCTGGTGCACCTGAAGCGCCGCAACGGAACGAAGAAGAAAAGCGCATGAGTTCCAGCATGAGTTTAAGTGAAGACTTAGTTACGGGCTTGGCCGTGCTGGGCGTGCCCCTGGATGCGGCACAGCAGCAAAAACTGCTGGACTACATTGCGCTGATCGTAAAGTGGAACAAGGTGTATAACCTCACTGCCGTGCGCGAACCCGAAGCCATGATTGGACACCATCTGCTGGACAGCCTAGCGGTGCTGCCGCATTTGAGCGCGGTGCGCCGCTTGATCGACGTGGGCAGCGGCGCCGGTTTACCCGGCATCCCGCTGGCCATCGCCCGCACGGAGATGAAAGTCACCCTGCTTGATTCAAACCACAAAAAGGCTACTTTCATGCGCCAAGCTTGCCTGGAGCTAGGGCTTACTAACGCGGAAGTCGTGTGTGAGCGGGTGGAAAAATGGCAGCCGCAGGACAAATACGACGCCGTGATTTCGCGCGCCTATTCCGAGCTGAAGGAATTCGTGCGCCTTGCCGCGCATTTGGCGGCGAAAGGCGGTAAGCTTTATGCCATGAAGGGCTTGTATCCGGTTGAAGAGATCGCCCAACTCAAAGACAAGGCCAAAGTGGAAGCAGTCATAGCCTTGACCGTGCCGGGGCTCGAAGCGCAACGGCATCTAGTCATAGTAGGGGTGGAGGAATAATGGTAAAAATTCTTGCGGTCGCGAATCAAAAAGGCGGCGTGGGCAAAACCACGACCAGCGTCAACTTGGCGGCCAGTCTCGCCGCCGCCGAACGCCGGGTGCTGCTCATCGACCTGGACCCCCAAGGCAATGCCACCACCGGCAGCGGCATCAACAAAAGCGAGCTGAGCAAGACGGTCTACCACGTGCTGTTGGAAGAGAGCCGTCTGGCGGAGGTGCGCATCACCGTGCCCCAAGGCAACTATGACGTGATCCCCGCCAACCGCGAATTGGCCGGCGCCGAAGTGGAATTGGTGGATGAAGAACATCGTGAGCAACGCTTAAAGCGCGCACTAGCCGAAGTCATCGAACAATACGATTACGTGCTGATCGATTGCCCACCCGCCTTGTCCTTGCTCACCATCAACGGCCTAGTGGCGGCAAGCTCGGTCATGATCCCCATGCAATGCGAGTACTACGCGCTGGAAGGCCTCAGCGACCTGGTCAACACCGTAAAAAAAGTTCGCGCCAACCTCAACCCCGAACTCGAAATCGAAGGCCTGCTGCGCACCATGTTCGACCCGCGCAATGCGCTCGCGCAGCAAGTATCAGACCAATTGCAGCGCCACTTCGGCGACAAGGTTTACAGCACCGTCATCCCGCGCAATATACGGCTGGCCGAAGCGCCCAGCTACGGCACGCCGGTGATGTATCACGACCGCGCCTCCAAAGGCGCGCTGGCCTATGTCGCGCTCGCCGGAGAGTTTTTGCAACGGCGCGAGGGTGCACCTGTTCCCGGCTAAAGCGGCAAGTACACAAAGTTTCGCGTTAAGAAAATTTTTACTGGATCAATAATAAATGGCAAAGCATAAAGGCCTCGGCCGCGGGCTGGATGCCCTGCTCGGAGAATCCTCAACTGCTCCAACGGCGAGTGGTGAACCGGGCGAATCCCTTAAAACCATCGCCATCACCGATTTGCAGCCGGGCAAATACCAGCCGCGCGCGCACATGGATCAAGCCTCGCTCGCTTCCTTGGCGGATTCCATCAAGTCGCAAGGCATCATGCAGCCGATCCTGGTGCGCAAGCTGGAAACCGGCCGTTTTGAAATCATCGCGGGCGAACGCCGCTGGCGCGCAGCGCAAATGGCGGGTTTGAAACAAGTGCCGGTGGTAATACGCGAGGTGCCGGACGAAGCCGCGCTGGCCATGGCGCTGATCGAGAACATCCAGCGCGAAGATTTAAACCCGATCGAGGAAGCGCAAGGCATCAAACGCCTGATCGACGAATTCGCCATGACGCACGAGGGCGCGGCGGAGGCCGTGGGCCGCTCGCGCTCCGCCGTGAGCAACTTGCTGCGCTTGCTCAACCTGCCCAAGACCGTGCAAGACATGGTGCTCACCGCCACGCTCGACATGGGCCACGCCCGCGCGTTGTTGCCGCTGTCACCCGCCAAGCAAATGGAAGCCGCGCATGAAATCGCGCAAAAGGGCCTCTCGGTGCGCGAAGCCGAGCGCCTGGTGGCGAAACTGCTCAAGCCGGAAGTACCAAAGAAACATCTCGGTCCGGATCGTGACACGCTTCGATTGCAAGAAAACCTCGCCGAAAAACTCGGTGCCGCCGTCACCATCAAGCACGAGAAAAAAGGCGCGGGTAAGCTCATTATCGACTACGCCAACCTGGCGCAATTGGACGCGATTATTCAGCGCATCTCGCGCGAGTAGTTCAACGTTCTGTTACCGGCTTAAGCCTTTCTTAAGCTTCAGCGCCTAATCTGCAAGGGTAGAAATTGCAGATGGAGGCGATGATGAAGCACCTTTCCCACAAATTGATAATCTTGCTGGCCCTAGCGGCGACTGGGCTGGCGCAGCCGGTGTTCGCGCTCACGGCGGCCGATACGCTCAGGCAGCTCGAGCAAAGCGCAAAACAAACCGACCCCAACTTTAAAGGCGTTTCAGTACAGCGCGGCGAACGCTTGTTTAAAGCCACGCATGGCGCGGAGTGGAGCTGCGCTTCGTGTCACACCGAAAATCCAGGCGCATCAGGCAAACACGCCAAAACCGGCAAGCTCATCGCGCCCCTCGCGCCGGCGGCCAATGCCGAGCGCTTCACGCGCCCGGACAAAGTGGAAAAATGGTTTCGACGCAACTGCAACGATGTGTTGAGCCGCGCCTGCACGGCCAGCGAGCAAGGCGATGTGCTGGCCTATCTGATGACGATTAAAAACTAAGGGGCGCATGATGCGATTTTCAATCCAAACCATCCCATTCGCTTTGGTATTTCTCGCAAGCGGACTGACCAGCGTTCACGCTGGCGAGCATGTTTATAGCGCGAACAACGCAAAGTGGAAGACAGAATGCGGCGCCTGTCATTTGGCGTATCCGCCGCAATTGTTGCCGGCAGCATCCTGGCGCGTGATGATGACGCAACTCGATAAACATTTTGGCGCCGACGCCAGTCTTGATGCTAAAACGGCGGCGGAAATCAGCGCCTTCCTCGAAGCGAATGCTGGGCGAAATAAACGCGAAGCGACCGGCAAGCCGTCACAACGCATCACCGGGACGCGCTGGTTCAAGCAAGAGCATGACGAAGTGCCGACTCGGATATGGAGCAGCCCGGCGGTGAAGCAGCCCGGCAATTGTGCGGCGTGCCATACCCAGGCCGAGCGCGGCGATTATAGTGAACGCAGTCTGCGTGTTCCGCGCTAAAAGGAGTCCATGCGATGAGCAATAAAATTCTGGTGTGGGACTTTCCCACGCGCACTTTCCACTGGTTGCTGGCGCTTTCCTTCGTGGGGGCTTTTGTTACCGGCGACTCCGAGCGCTATCGCGACATTCACCTGCTGTTGGGATACATCCTGCTTGGCCTCATCGGCTTTCGCCTGATTTGGGGCATCGTCGGCACGCGCTATGCGCGCTTCAATTCCTTCTGGTTTGCGCCAAGCGCGGTCGTCAATTACATGCGCTCGATGTTCCGAGGAAATCCCCAGCACTATGACGGGCACAACCCGGCCGGGAGTGTCGC
>MEQN01000032.1 GCA_001770235.1 Betaproteobacteria bacterium RBG_16_58_11 | reverse complement strand
GAGGGAATCGAACCCCCGACCTTCGGTTTACAAAACCGCTGCACTACCGCTGTGCTAAACCGGCAAGAGGTGCGGATTATAGTGCTTGGGCGGCCGGCTTCAAAGCGGGCGGGCAAAAAAACTTCCATGACATGAATGCAATCTGCGGCTGAGTTTTTCGTGCTAGCGTGGCGTTTGTCATCGAATAAATGGCGGTGGCGTTTATCTTCATTGGTATCGGCTACTCAGGAGGTGCTTCATGTTGCGGACATTCATGCATTCATTCGGGTTGTGGGCTTGTTTTGTGGCGGGGGCCGGGTTGCTGCTGCCTGCGGTGTCTTACGCCGACCCGCCTTCGCATGCGCCGGCGCACGGGTGGCGCAAGAAGCATGACCCTTATTATCTTGGCTATACCGGTAAGCAATGGCCCAAGGATTACGACGTCTTGAGCGGGCATTGCAATCGCGCGGCGGTCGGCGCGGTGCTGGGCGGCGTGGTGGGCGGGGCGGTGGGCTCGCAAATCGGCAAGGGCGATGGCCGCACGGTGGCGATTATTGTCGGTACGGTGCTGGGCGCGGCGATTGGCGCCAAAGTGGGGCGCGATATGGATGAGGCCGACCGCGCGTGTTTTGGGCATGCGCTGGAACTGGCGAAGGATAAACAGCGCGTCGAATGGCTAAACGAATCGACGGGTGTGCACTATCTGCTGACGCCCACGCGCGGGTTTAAGGAAGATGGAAAAATGTGCCGTGAATTTATCGTAGACGCCACCCACGAAGATAAAAAATCGCAGAAAAAAGGCAAGGCATGCCGTGCGGAAGAGGGTGAGTGGCGCATGCTAAATTGAGGCGGCAGACGAAGCATTGCTTGATCTGTCGCTGATGGCCCATCCCGCGTACCCATCCCAGCCTTCCCCTTGGAAGGGGAAGGAGCCTTCCGATTAGTTGGCTGGGGTTGCGCCTATTAGGGAAAAGCCGGAATCGTCGGCTCCTGGCCGCGCCCGCTTGCTTCCGGATGACGCTTGCCGAACAACTCGCGGATATCGGCCACGCGCGCGGCGGGCACATCCACCATGAGCAGAATCTTGCCGTTTTCGATTTCGTGTTCGAATTCGCGCAAGCGTGAATTGGGCACCGAGCTTGCGATCATGCTCGAAACCCATGCGCCGAAGACGGAGCCGAGCACGGCGGTGATGAGCACGGTGACCAGTTGCATCGAGGCGCCGGTCGGCGGGAACATCATGACCGCCACGCCTGCCACGATCCCCGCCACGCCGCCGATCACGATGCCGGATTCCGCGCCGTGCACGATGTCGGATTTCTGCAAAATCGAAGCCTCGTGCAAACCGTCGAGCGACACCCCGTCCTTGGCGAGGAAATGCATATGGCGATCTTCAATGCGGGCCAGCAACAAGTCATTCACGATTTGTTTTGCGCTCGCGATATCGGGTAGTACGAAATATAGTCTGCGTCTCATTTGCCGACTCCTTTCCGTGCGTTAGAAAACCAGGTGCACCCGCCAGTTGGGCCGAAGAAGTACTCTTGGGGTGCGCCCTGAAAGCAGTCTGCGGCTGTATTAACCGAAGCGCTTTTGTCTTTTTTGTATAGTAAATTAGTAGGGTTTTGTCAAAGTTCCAGGGAACGCATTAACTAATTGATATACTAAGAATTGAAAGCTGACTAGGCAGTCGCTCGCTGCGCGGCTGAGGTTCGGGTTATCCGGATTTCGGCGGTGGCGAGAGGAAAGTCCGGGCTCCACAGAGCAGGGTGCCGGTTAACGACCGGACGCCGCGAGGCGATGGAAAGTGGCACAGAAAATATACCGCCGATGGCCTGGACTTGCCGCCCGTAAGGGCGGCAAAGTCCCCCAAGAAGAGCAGCGCAAGCTGCAATGATTGGGTTAGGCACAGGTAAGGTTGAAATGGTGGGGTAAGAGCCCACCGCACTGGTGGCAACATTCAGTGGCAGGCTAAACCCCACCCGGAGCAAGACCAAATAGGGAAACATTGGCGCTGCTCGCGTTGTTTCCGGGTAGGTTGCTCGAGCGCCGTGGCAACGCGGCGCCTAGATAGATGACTGTCCACGACAGAACCCGGCTTATCGGTCAGCTTTCACCTTCCCCTTGCGCGCCATTTTATTTGGCGCGAAAACACTTATCACGCCAAATAAAATGGCGCGTATTTTGACAATACGCGCCAATACGGCTATTGTTTTGGCGCGTATATTAAAATTCGCGCCAAAAGAGGGTGATTCATGCCAAAAAAGCTCCCCGAAGATTTAAATCTCATGATTGCAACCGAAATTGCCCGGCATCGGGCTGGGATCGGTATAGATGACTTGCATTCCGCCTTGGCCGACATTGTTAGCCGTCGCACGCTTCAGCGCCGTTTAGGTGAGCTGGCTGAGCAAAAACACATCTCGGCGATGGGGCAGGGAAAGGCACGCATGTACCGGGCGCTCGGAACAGTCGATATCTATGCCACCCACGCTGAAACAGGCGAGCCGGGCGAGGAGACTAGGTTTGAAATTTACGTTCCCATCTCTTCCGATGGCCGGGAAATCCTGGACTACTTACGCCAGCCGATCCAACTGCGCAAACCGGTGGGGTACGACCGATCATTTTTGGAAGCGTATCGCCCAAACGAAACCTTCTACCTCGCGCCGGAAATTCGCGAGCATCTGCACCATATCGGTCGCTCACCCGATGGCGAGCGGCCGGCGGGCACTTACGCGCGCGATATCCTGGCGCGATTGCTGATCGACCTGTCGTGGGCGTCGAGCCGGCTCGAAGGCAACACCTATACCCGCCTCGACACGCAGAATCTGATTGAACTCGGCCAAGCCGCCGAAGGCAAGAACCGGCGCGAAGCGCAGATGATCCTGAACCACAAGGCCGCCATCGAGCTGTTGGTAGAACAGGCAGAGGACATCGGCTTCAACGCCTTCACCTTCTTCAACTTGCATGCGCTGCTGTCGGATAACCTGCTCGCCGACCCGGCAGAGAGCGGGCGCTTGCGCGCTCGCATCGTCGAGGTCAGCGGCACGGTGTTTCACCCATTGGGCATCCCGCAACAGATCGACCACTATTTCCACATGATCCTGGCCAAGGCCGACGCCATCGACGACCCACTCGAGCAGGCCTTTTTCATCATGGTGCACATCCCCTATCTGCAACCGTTCGTGGACGTGAACAAGCGCGTATCCCGGCTGGGCGCCAACATCCCGCTCATCCGGCGAAATCTCTGCCCGCTATCTTTCATCGACGTTCCCGAACGGGCCTATGTGGAAGGCACCCTCGGTGTGTATGAACTGAAGCAGGTGGATCTCCTGCGTGACGTCTTCGTGTGGGCCTACGAGCGCTCTTGCCAACGCTATATGGCCATCCGCGAGACCATCGCCGAGCCCGATCCCGTGCGCCTGCGCCACCGCGAGGCGCTAATCGCCTTGGTGGCCGAGATCGTGCACGGCCAGCAAGTTCCGAGTGAGGCAGCCGTGCGCACCGTGGCGGCGACACTGGTACCGCAAGAGGATTTAGAGCGCGTCATCGAGCTGGCTTTGGACGACCTCAGGAATCTTCACGAAGGCAACGTTAGCCGTTACCGGCTGCGGCTATCCGAGTACCGTGCGTGGCGGCCGATGCAACAAGCGGGGATGCCATGATTGGTTCAACCAAGCTTCAAACCGACGTAACCAGCATGGGCGCGGGGCGCATAACGCGATCGCGCCCTGCGTGCTTGCCGGCGTACAGGGCCTGGTCGGCAACCTTTAGCACGCTGTGGCAGTTGGATCCATGGCGCGGATAGCAGGCTACGCCTATTGAGACAGTGACCGGGCCGAGCGCTTGCCCGCTATGGGTTACTTGTAGTGCGCTCACCGCCAGCCGTAGCGCTTCCGCGCGCGCGACGGTGATATCGAGATCAGCCCCCGGCAACACAATCACGAATTCCTCCCCACCGAAGCGGCATGGGATATCGCCCTTGCGCACCTGGCTGCGAATCGCGCGGCCCAGCGCGCGCAGCAGCGCGTCGCCGGCATCGTGGCCGAAGCTATCGTTGAAGCGTTTGAAATGATCCACATCCAGCACCATGAGGCCGATGGGCGCGCCGCGCCGCTTGGCGCGTATTTCTTCCAAGGCCAAGGTTTCTTCCAGAAAGCGGCGGTTGTGCAAGCCGGTCAGCGGGTCGCGTGTGGCTTGGGCGCGCAGCAGCGCCTCGCGCTGGATGCGGCTGATGGCGCCCGCGGCGCGTTGGGCCAGCGATTCGGCCAGCCAGGAGGAGGGCGCTTCAGCGCCGCCCGGCTGTGCTTGGAGATGCAGCGTGCCCAACAACTCACCCTGCGCGATGAGCGGCGCGCAAACATAGGGCGCAGGCGCGGACGTTTTCAAATGGGCGCAGCAGGCCGCGTTCAGCGCTTGCGCAACGACGTAGGTATGCCCCAAGCGCTGCGCCCAGCAATCCTCCGGGCGCGAGAATTCGTGTTGTGCTGCGTGGCCCCAGGTCACGGCCGTTTCCACCACCCCGGGCCGGGTGCGCAGCAGCAGCGCCCCGCTGCTGTGCGGGAGCAGCTCACGCGCGCATTGCGCAACAGCGTTCGCCGCCTCACGCAGGCTGGTGCTGTTGAGCAGCATCTGATTGAGCTGGTCGAGCCGTTGCAGTTGAGTGTTGCGCGACTCTTGTGCGGAGAGCGAGCGTTTCAGGTCCGCGTTCGTGCGGCGTAGCAGCATCAAGGTATTTCCCCCGCGCGGCAGCGCAACTTTGCTGCGTAGGCGTTGCATGAAGCGTGCAGGCATGGGGCCATAAATAAATTTCACGCCTTGCCACCACGGGTTGAGCCGCGAGCCGGCCAGCCTGAGCGTGGCGATAGTGGCCAGCACAAACAGCGTTATCCCGAGCAGGCCAAGCAGGGCGGAAGCCGTTTCCAAAATAGCATTGGGCGCGGCTTGGCGCACCACCAGCGTCAGACCGCTCGCTGCACCGCTGAGCGGCGCCGCAGCCTGCCAATATTCCACACCCTCGTGGTCGATCCCGGTTGTTACGCCCGCTTCAGGCTTTGCAGGCACGCCTATGATGGGCTCGCGTTCCTCCGTGACCAGCACTTGGCCTGCGTGATCCCAGAGCGTGAGGGTAAAGGCGGCGGGGATAGGCAACTGGCTGGTTCGCAACCAACCGGCCAGGGGTGCGATGGCGAGCACGCGGCCTTCCACGCGCCCCGCTGGGCTCAGCAGCGGAGCGGCAAATATGATTTTGTCCGAGCGCGCGATCGGCAGTAGCGAACGCTGCCCAATCATGAAGGCAGCGGCGCCGAAAAAATCCTGCGGCAGAATTTCACCGAGGGGCAGCGCATTGCAGCGCACTTTTCCTTGGCTATCCAACACGACGAGATTGTCCACGCCGGGCAGGCTATCCAGTTGGCGCGCCAGCACGCGGCCACAGGCGCCGGTGTCGGAAGCGGTGGCCAAGGACAGGCCACCCAAGACCTGCAAGCGCTCGTTGATTTGCGCCAGCGTTTGCTGCTGATATTCGGCAAGCGCACTTGTCATGCGCAGTAGATTTGCTTGAGCGGCGGCGGTTTCGGTATCCGGCTGCGATGCGGATGGCCATTGCCGCGCCCATTGCATCCCGAGCAGCGCCAATCCGAGAAACAGCAATAGGGTGAAACCCAGGCGGGGAGGGTGCGATAGCATCAGTCGATTCATGGCGCTTTGCCTCAAGCGTGACAAACACCAATAGGCTAGAGGCTAATGCACGGCGATGCTACTTAAACCTTGGTAATGCCGGGCCGGTGAATTAGGTTGCTTGAATCCAGTTGACCGCTGCATCGTAATCGGCAAACACCTCGATATCGGCATCCACGAAAAAGCGTTGCAGCCAGGCGGTCCAGGTGATCCATTGATCTTCGGTGACCACCGCCACCTTGCCGAATTCGCGTTCGTGGGCGCGGGTGAATTTGATCTCTTCCCACATCACATCCACGGTGTAATTCACCATATCGCGCAAATCGATGAGCAAGTTGACGCGGCCTTCGAGCTTGACGCCATACAGGATGTGTTCCTCGAATTCCTTGAAATCGGCCAGCGTGAATTCGCCCAATACGGAAATGCTGACAAGGTTTTTATCTATTGCGGTGCTGATCATGATGAGTGGCCTTTGTTTTTTGGTTTGATTTCATTATAGGGGAACCGCGGCTATTTCGCGTGGGGGCTTGCCAGGGTGCTGGCGATGCCGCTGGCGATAATGAGCGCGATGGCGAGCCAGGCCGAGAGCGGCAAGGTCTCGCCGAAGATCACAATACCGAACAAGCTGGCGAAAATCACCGTGCTGTAGGCGAGGCTGCCGACCACCAGCGTTTTACCGACGCGGTAAGCACGGGTCATGGCGAGTTGCGCCAAGGTCGCGGTGGTGCCCAAGCCCAAGAGGATGGGTAAGGTGCGCCAACTCAAGGCGTGGAATTGATGAATCAACATCCACGCCCCGGCGCCGATCGTGCAGATCAAGGTGAAGTAAAACACCACGCGCCAATCGGGTTCACCCAGCGCGCCGAGTTGCTTCACATTCAGGTAGGCAATGCCAGCTAAAAACCCCGAAGTCAGCCCCATCACACCACCGATGATTTGTTCGGTATGCAGGTTCGGGCGCAACAGCAATACAACGCCAACAAAACCCACCAGAATGGCGCCGATCAGCCACCAGTGGGGCTTTTCCTTGAGCCAGAACGTGAGCAGCAAGGCCAGGAACAGCGGCGAGGTGTAGTTGAGGGTGATCGCGGTCGCGAGCGGCAGGGCGCTGATCGCGTAAAAAAACAACATCAAGGCGAAGAAGCCCGACAGGCCGCGCCAAACGTGGCTGGCGACATGCGGCGTAGCGAGCGAGAGACCTTGCACGCGCACGATGCCGTAGATCACCACGAGGCCGATCAGGGAGCGGTAAAACACCAATTCGGCGCTGGAAAAATGCTGCGCGCCCAGTTTGACGAACACGCCCATGAGGCCGAATAAAAATCCGGCGACGATCATCCAGGAGGATTTCATTTTAGTTAACCACGGGGGACACGGGGTTCACGGGGAAAGCGAAAATAACTAAATATATTGCGGCTGTCGGTAAGGTAAAAGAAGTCATCCCTTTCGACGATAGCTTTGGATGCCTTCCCCGTGTCCCCCGTGCTCCCCGTGGTTGAAGCATTACAAATGCGGCGAGATTTGCCGCCGCAGGAATTCGTGGAAGTGCACCATGCCATCTTCCATCGGCGATTGATACGGCCCCGCTTCGTTGTCGCCGCGCAGCCACAAGGCCTTGCGCCCGTCTTGCATGCGTTGGCAGATTTCGTCGTCTTCGACTGCGGTTTCGCGATAAGCCGCTTGCTCCGCTTCGACGAATTCGCGCTCGAACAGCGCGATGTCTTCCGGGTAATAAAACTCGACTACATTGATGCAGGATTCGACCGAGGTCGGCCACACGGTGCTCACCACCAGCACATGCGGATACCACTCGACCATAATATTCGGGTAGTAAGTAAGCCAGATCGCGCCGTGCGACGGGGCTTGGCCCGCCTGGTATTTCAGCACTTGCTCGTGCCATTTTTGATAGATCGGCGAGCCGGGCTTGGACAGCGCTTTATGCACGCCCACGGTTTGCACGCTGTACCAGTCGCCGTATTCCCATTTCAACTCGTCACAATTGACGAAGTGGCTCAAGCCGGGGTGAAAGGGCGCGACGTGATAGTCCTCGAGATAGACCTCGATAAACGTTTTCCAGCTAAACGGGTGATGATCGATCTTGACCTGATCCAGCATATAGCCGGAGAAGTCCAAATCTTTCAGCACGCCCAGATTTTTCAAATCGTGCGCGATATTGCGCGGGCCGGTAAACAGCAGGCCGTTCCAATTTTGCAGCTCGGTCTTGCCCAGATTGAGGCAGGGGTTGCCGGGGAAATGCGGCGCGCCCATCAGCTTGCCGCTCATGTCATAAGTCCAGCGGTGCAGCGGGCACACAATGTTTTTGGTGTTGCCGCGGCCTTTGAGCATCAAGGCCTGGCGATGACGGCAGACATTGGAGAGCAGCGCAATGCCGTGCTCGTTGTGCACCAGCGCGCAGCCTTCGTCCTGCCAGTCGAGCACGTGATAATCGCCGACCCTGGGCGTCATCAACTCATGGCCGAGATAGCCTGGGCCCTGATCGAATAGCAATCGCTTTTCGAGATCGTAAATCTTGGGATCGAAGTACCACTCGATAGGGAGCTGCGTTGCCGTAGGCAGCAGCACCGAGGAAGTGGATAAATCAGACATAAACCATCCTATTTGGCCGGGGGTTAAGCGCGCGGCGGTAACCCATGAAACTCGCGTAGCGAGCCTAAGTCCCTCTCGCCCGCTTGTGGGACTGCGGAAGGGTCGCTGCGCAGCAGCGGGGCCCCACCGGCGTACCCCTCGCGGGTGAAGAGCTAGGAGAGAGGGGAACGGTCGCGGCAATGAAATTGCCCTGACCGTTGAGGCCGCACCACCTTTGCAAACGAATTGGTCCGATAAAAATAGTCGGAAATCGTTGTTTAAGATGACAATTATGTCCGAAATTACCCCTCTGGGCAAGGCAGCAAAGCTACCGTAAAAACTCTTCGGGCGTGAGCACTTCGATAGGAAGCGTTTTGAAGTCGCGTGGGTTGCGTGTGATGAGGTGGGTAGCTTTGACGTTTAGCGCGGCGGCGGCCTGCACCGCATCCTCGAAACCTGGCCAGCCGAGAGACAGCGCTTGCAAGATCACCCCTTGATCAACAGGCGCGACTTGCAACACATTGAGTAACTGCACAATGGCCGCTTGCGCGCGCTTGCGGCTTAAGTGCTTACTAAGCAAATAATGGATCGTAGTGACGCTATGCGCGGCGATAAAACCTTTTACCTTTCCCTGCTCAACCAGCGCCAAAGTTTGTGCGCTGGCTTTTAAATACGGCTCGCGTGCTGCGAGCACGTCCAGCACCACATTGGTATCGAGCAAGAGCTTCACAGAGCGTGCTTTTTGCTTAGATAGGCCCGATGCTCCTCAATGGAGATGTTGGCAGGCAAGAGGCCGACAAGGCGGCTGACCGCAGGCGACAGCGTGGGCCCATCCGTTGGCAAGTGCGCTAGGGCCTGCGAGACCAGCCGCGATAAACTGGTGCCATGCTGCTCGCTATAGCGCTTGGCGTGCTCGACGATTTCTTTTTCGACGAGCAGTGTTAATTTGGTTGCGCTCATAATAAATACCCCGATGTGCGTATGAATAAAAATATTCTATACGTATAAGGGGGCTGATGCAAGCTCGCAGATAGCCTTGCACTTAAGGCATATGAGGCATATGCCTTATCTCGCGCTTGATCGGGATGGAATCGACAGGTAAGCAACTTACTGCACCCTGTCCAAAACCGATTTCTGATTCTGAACAGGGGGGATGAATGTGGTGATCAAGAAAAAAGACAAAGCGAAGCCGCCCCCTTTAGCTCAGCTATGCCGCTGCCGGGTAAGGCGCGATCTCCTTCTCCAACTTGCGGCCGATCTCGGCCTGCGCAGTTCTCAAATCGAAATCCGCCTGCAAGCCCAGCCAGAATTCGGGCGAGTTGCCGAAATAGCGCGCCAAGCGCAATGCCGTATCCGCCGAAACACCGCGGGTATGGTTCAAGATGCCCGTAATTCGGTTGGCCGGCACATGCAAGGCCGTCGCCAGCACATTGGCGCTCATGTTCAAGGGCTCCAGGAAATCGTGCAACAAAATGTCACCCGGATGGGTGGGCGGAATACGCTTCTTGGTCGCCACATCCGAGAAATCCATCCCCGGCAAATCCTCAATGCGAATACTCATAACAGCCTCCTAATGGTAATCCACGATCTCAACGTCAAAGGCGTCTCCGTTCTCAAAACGAAAGCACACGCGCCACTGATTATTGATGCGGATGCTCCAAAATCCCTTACGGTTGCCAGCCAGTGCCTCCAGCCGGTTCGCGGGCGGCACGCGCAGATCGTTCAGCGTGCGCGCCCGGTGCAGCATGTCCAGTTTTTCCCGTGCGCGTTTGCAGATCGCAGGCGGCAGCTTTTTGGCCATCAACCCGCTAAAAATGGCGGCAGTGGACTTGTCGGCGAAGGTCTTGATCACCCGTCAAGAATAGTATGTTTTACGTAAAGCATCAAGCTCTTGTGGACGGGCTTATGAGTAAGCTTGCAGCCGCTGGGCGGAGATCGTTTCAGCGACAAGATATGCGGCGGTGGTAATCAGACGTACACAGAAGCGACCGGGCAGACCGGCAGGCAAAGCGGATCAACCCATCGATACAGAAACACAAACCGATTTTGGATTCTGAACAGGAGAGGATGGATATGGCGATCATGAGAAAAAGCAAAGCGAAGCTGACCCCTTTTAGTCCTTTGGTACTCTGCAAGTGACGGCGGAGGTGAAGTTGGGTACCCGCACCATTCTGGAATAC
>MEQN01000031.1:31853-33257 GCA_001770235.1 Betaproteobacteria bacterium RBG_16_58_11 | reverse complement strand
CTTGATCGTTCCACAGACTTTGCACACTGGCCTCTTAATGAAGAATTTTAATCACGAATATTATAAGGGTTGTTCTGAACTCACCCTCTCCCCCGGCCCCTCTCCCACAAGTGGGAGAGGGGAGTAAGGTTTTCTCCCCTCTCACGCTTGCGGGAAGGGGGGATGATTTTGCTCCCCTCTCACGCTTGCGGGAGAGGGGCCGGGGGAGAGGGCAAGCTAAATCACCTAAGCACTCAAAATCCACTCCGCCGCCGCGCCGATGTCGCGCACGATCAACACATTGGGCGGCAACTCTATGCGCGCTTCCGCGCCATAGCCGGTCTCGACCAAAATCGGCGTCACGCCGGCATTCAGCCCGGCTTCCACGTCGCTCACTTTATCACCGATCATGTACGAGCTAGGGAGATCCACCTCATGCTCGCGCGCTGCTTGCAATAGCATGCCGGGCTCGGGCTTGCGGCAATCGCAGTCGCGCAGCGCGCCATGTTCGGGATGATGCGGGCAATAGTAATAAGCGTCGATATGCGCCCCCTGGCGTTGCAAATCGGCATCGACTTGGTGGTGCAAGGCGTCGATATCCGCTGCGCCATACAAACCGCGCGCCACACCGGCTTGGTTCGAAGTGATGATGACCAGATAGCCCGCTGCATTGAAGCGCTTGATCGCCTCCACCGCGCCGGGTATCCATTCCCAATCCTGCCAGAGGTGAAGATAGTTTTTTTCGACGTTGAGCGTGCCGTCGCGGTCGATGAAAATGGCGGGCTTAGACATGTGTTGTATAACGGTAGTAAGCGATGAGGGTGCCGGGCTCTTGAATTTCGCCGCGCTCGATCAGGGCGCCGATCTCCTCCAGGGTGAAAAATTGCAGTGCGTGGTGGCCGAATTCCTCGGCGCTGAATTCGCTGTTACGCGTGCAATGGCGGGCCAGAAATAAATGCACGCGAGCCGCCAGGGTGCCGGCTTCCGGCGCATATAGCCCCAAGGATTGCAGATCCTCAGGACGGCAGGTGAGGCCGGTTTCCTCCTCCAACTCGCGCCGCGCCGAGACTTCCGGCGCCTCGCCTTCATCGATAAAGCCGCGCGGCAATTCCCAGCAATAGGCGCGCAGCGGGTGGCGATAGACCTGCACCAAGCCCACCTTTCCCTCCCAGACCGGAAACACCGACACGCCGGTGACGAGCTGATCGGTTTTGACGCGCGGCGCGACCACCAGATAATTCTCGACCTGCTGGCCGTCCGGCGCCTCGATGTGATCGAAGAACAATTCAAAGCGCAAATTCTCGGCCACCAGCCGATGCGCATGCAGTTTGATGGGGGGCGGTTTCTCGCTCATGCGGCGGCTTTTTTCTGCTGCTGATCTACAATCGATTCGGCGAACGCGAACGAACAAGTGAAGGCAGGCGA
>MEQN01000031.1:29146-31804 GCA_001770235.1 Betaproteobacteria bacterium RBG_16_58_11 | reverse complement strand
TCCATTTCCAGGCGCTTTTCCTTCAAGTTCACCAATTGCGGCCGAATACCGACTTTGTTGCATGGCAGCAGATCATCGGCGCGCACTTCCGGTACCAATTTGCGCGCGGCGGCCAAGAAATTCGCCTTGCTGTATTTCGCCATCTCGGCATGCACCAGCGCGCGAAAATGCTGATGATTGGCCGCATACATTTGCATCAGACGCCAAGCGATATTGATGGACTCGCCCAGATGCAAACCCGAGAGCACGCCGTAGTTCTCCCGCCCCCACGCGGGGATGGCGGTCGGCCCGACATACACATCGCCGCTGATCACGCGCGTGAGATGCACGCCGAGAAACGGCAGATTGATATCCGGCACCGGGTAGATATTGCTCTTCACCAGATCGTCGCGCTCCGGGCGCAGCTTGTAATACAAGCCTTTAAAGGGCAGCAGTGCGTATTGCGCGCCGACATTGAAAAAACGCGCGACACGATCCGCGCTCGCACCCGCGCAGTTGAATAGATAACCATAGCCATAACGATGCTGGTTCGCATCGACGGTTTTTTGCCCGGTATCGACCGCGTTCACCGCGGCATTGAAGTGGATGGTGACACCCTGCCCGCGCAGCAAGTCGCGCAGCTTGGCCACTACGCCGGGGCTGTCGATCACCGCCGTGTCGGGGCTGTAGATGCCGGCTTCGTAGGGATAAGCATGCGGCTCGATCTGGCGGATGCCGCCGGCGTCCAGCTTCTCGGCGCGGATGCCGTTATCGCGCGCGTTCTTGAGCAGGCGTTCGAGCGTCGGCAGGTCTTGCTGGCTGGTGGCGATGATGACCTTGCCTGAGCGTTCGCAATGAATGCCATGCTCGGCGGCGAATTCGCGCATGCGCGCCGCTCCCGTGGAGCAGTACTTGGCCTTGAGCGTATCGGCAGCATAGTAGATGCCGGAGTGCAGCACGCCGCTGTTGCGGCCGCTGGCGTGGTAGCCGACATCCGGCTCTTTTTCCAGGATCAGGATGCGGGTGGCGGGATCGCGCCGCTTCAACTCCCAGGCGACGGTGAGGCCGACAATGCCGGCGCCGACGATCAGGTAGTCGAAGGTTTCCATGGTCATCCCGCCCTTGTAGCGCAAGCATCCTGATATACAGGGGGGCTTGCATGCCGGCAGGATGCCGGCGCTACAAAACCATGCTGGCTCACACGTTGCCGTAAAGCGAGTTGCGAATCATCGTGTAGCCCTTGACCAATTCGGCGATGCCCTTATCCAGCGAGTATTGCTGCTTGAATCCGGTGGCTTCGATCTTGGCGTTGGAAACGATGTAGTTGCGCTGGTCCGGGTCTTTGCCGACCGGGGCATCGAGATAGACGAATTCCGGCACATGTTTGGCGATGTGCTCGCATAGTTCCTTCTTCGACACATTGGCGTCGGACAAGCCCACGTTGTAGATCTGCCCCTTCATCTTGTCGTAATTGTCGAGCGCGTGCATGAACACCCGCATCACGTCGCGCACGTGGATGTAGTTGCGCTTGAACTGGCTCTCGAACAGCACCACGAAGCGGTCGTACACCGCGCGATAGGTGAAGTCGTTGACCAACAGGTCGATGCGCATGCGCGGCGACATGCCGAACACGGTAGCCAAGCGGAAGCTGATCGAATTGGGATGCTGCATAAAAGCCTTCTCAATTTCCACTTTCTCGATCGCGTAATGTGAAATCGGGCGCAGGGGGGATTCTTCCGTGCAGTAGTTGTTTTCGTCGCCGGTGCCATAGGCGCTGTTGGTCGTGGGCATGAGCAGGATTTGATCCTTGGACACATGCTTCAGCATCATCATGATGGCGTCGTGATTGATGGTGGTCGCCCCCACCGGGTCTTTGGTGCACAGCGGTGCGCCGACCAGCGCCGCGAGCGGGATAATCACGTCGGCTTTTTTCATCAGCGGCAGCATGGCGCTCTCGACACGGATATCGCCTTTCACCACGTCGAAATTCGGGTGATGGCAAACGTGGTTGAGGCTGGTCTGCTTGAACATGAAGTTGTCGATGACCGTCACTTTATAACCGGCATTGAGCAGCTCCGGCACCATGGTCGAACCAAGATAGCCCGCACCGCCTGTAACTAAAATATGTTTCATTTTTTTCTCCTAATTAGTGGCCAGAACCCTTTGGCCGCGAATTAACGCGAATTGACGCCAATTTAGGCTCTGCCTCAATAAGCGGGGGGGCGCGATGCAATCCGTCCTCAATCTGGATAAAACCAAGATATTCGCGTCAATTTGCGTTAATTCGCGGCAAAATCTACTACTCAAAAAACATCGCTGCTTCTACGCTTTCGCATAAGGTATGCGCGAGCACGATATGCAACTCCTGAATGGTGCTGGTGTCCTCGCCCGGTACGATCACGCAATGATCAGCCAAAGGCGCGGCCTGCCCGCCGTCGCGGCCGCAGAAGACGATGCTGGGCACGCCCATTGCGCGCGCCGTGGACAACGCTTTTAAAATATTGGGCGATTGGCCCGAGGTGGTGATGCCGAGAAACACGTCGCCCTGGCGCGCCTTGCCCGCCAGTTGGCGCGCGAATATTTCATCGTAGCCATAGTCGTTGCCGATGGCGGTGATAATCGAGCTGTCGGTGTTCAAGGCTTCCGCCGGCAGCGGCGCGCGGTCTCGCGCCAGCTTGC
>MEQN01000031.1:16005-29108 GCA_001770235.1 Betaproteobacteria bacterium RBG_16_58_11 | reverse complement strand
CCGCCGTTGCCCGCGATATACAGCCGTCCGCCCTTGCGATACGCGGCCACCACCACCGCTACCGCTTGACTGAAGGCGGCTTGCACCGAGGCGTTAGCCAGCAGCGCCTGCTGGGCGGCGATAGAGGCTTGCAGATTTTTAATGAGTCGATCGTGTGGGATCATTTTTTTAGGAAGGCAATACATCGGCCGCGCGGTAATAATCGTCCGGTATGCCGATATCGATAAAATTCGTGTCGGTGACAAATCCTGCGACGCGTTTTCCGCTTTTTAATAGGCGTGGAAACAAATCCTGTTCCAGCGCGACTTTATCACCGGGCGCGTATCCCAAGCCGAGCAGCACGGCAGGCCGCACCAAATACACGCCGCCGTTGATTATACCTTCGCCCCCGCTCGCCGCCGCGCTAAAGGTGGCCACGTTGCCCTGCGCATCCAGCGCCACTTCGCCATAGCGATCGTTATGCGCAACCCGCCGCAGCGCGACGGTGACATCGGCCAGCAAAGCATCATGCCGCGCGCGCAGCTCAGTCAGATTTACCTCAAAAAAAGTATCGCCGTTCAGGACCAAAACCAAATCATCCTGCGCCTGGCTGAGCCCTAACAGCAAACCGCCGCCCGTGCCGAGCGGGGTTGCCTCGCGCGCATACACGACAGGGCATTGCCGGTAGGCGCCGCCGAAATGCGCTTCGATCAATTCATGCATGTAGCCGACCGACAAAATAAAGCGCGTCACGCCCTGCCCGATCCAATAATCCATTTGGTGTTCGAGAAAGGGCCGGTTGCGAATCGGCGCCATCGGCTTGGGCAAATCCGGCACCGCTTCGCGTAAACGCGTGCCGAGACCGCCGGCGAGAATCAGCGCATCCATTAGACGGCAGCGCGCGTCAGCACTTCGTGGAAGCGCGTGATCTGCGGTGTAATGTCTTGTGGATGATTTCCGACGAAGAAGCCGCGGTCATGCGCCAAGTTGGCGTTCACAATTGGGCCTACGGTGTCGTAATCGAAATACTTGATCACGTCGTGGCGCAGGAAACAGCCGCCGGTGATGATGCGGTAGCCGATATCGGCGTCTTTCAGCGCTTGCATCACGCGCTTGCGGTCGATATCGAATTTCGGGTTCAGAATCACGGTGAACGCGAACCAGGAGCTGTTGCCATTCTCGCGCTGAATGATGAAGCGCTCGTCACCTTTGAATAACTTGGTAAACAGCGCCGCGTTCTTGCGCCGCACGTCGATCATGCCGTCGAGTTTTTTGAGTTGCTCAATACCAATCGCGCCCGACAGCTCTAGCGGCCGCGCATTGTAGCCGGGCAGAATGAAACGATAGGCTTCGTAAAAGTCATCGTCGCGCTTCTCGTAAATATCGCTATCCGCCGGCAGATCTCGCGTCCAGCCGTGCGCGCGCAGCGATTTGGCGATGTGATACAACTCGGTATTATCGGTCACCACCACGCCGCCTTCCATGGTGGCGATGTGATGCGAGAAGAAAGAACTGAAGGTGCCGATGTCGCCGAAGGTGCCGGTGAGTTGGCCATTCAGCGTCGCGCCCATCGACTCGCAGTTGTCTTCGAACAGAATCAAGCCGTGCTTGTCGCAAAACGCGCGCATCACATCCAGCGCCGCCGGGTTGCCGAGGATGCTCACCGCCATCACCATGCGCGTCTTGGGGGTCAACGCCGCTTCGAGCTTGGACACATCCAGATTGAGCGTATCCAGTTCCACATCCACGAAACGCAAGCGCAGGCCGTATTGCTGCAGCGGATAATAGGTCGTGGACCAGGATATCGCCGGCACGATCACTTCGTCGCCGCGCTGCAAGGGCCGCTCTTTTTTAAAGAACAGCGCACCTACGCCGACCAAGTTCGCGGCCGAGCCGGAACTCACCATCAAGGCGTGCTTGGAGCCGAATTTCTTGGCAAAGTCTTCTTCAAATTTGCGTACGTTCGCCCCCATGGTGAATAGGCCGGTTTGAATCACGCGCTGCATGGCGTCGATTTCTTCGGTACCCCAGGAGGTGCTGGCTAATTCGTAAAACATGGTGATCCTTAATTAAAAGCTATTGATGAACGAGTTCGCGAATGGTTTGGCTGATGCGCTTCACATCCGGGTAGAAAAATTGTTCCAGCGTATAACCGGCTGGGTGCGGAATGTCCGGCAAGCCGATGCGGCGCACCGGCGCTTTGAGCGAGTCGAACCATTTTTCGGCGGCGAGGCAGCCGATCTCGGCGCACACGCCGCCCATGGACCAACCCGTGTCCACCACCACCAGGCGTCCGGTTTTTTTCAGCGACTCATGGATGATTTCTTCGTCCAGGGGTTTGATCGTGCGCAGGTCGATCACTTCGACATCGATGCCCTCGGCGGCCAATTTGTTGGCGGCTTGCAAGCCCAGCTCCAAGGCGTGCGATGCGCCGACGATGGTTACGTCCTTGCCGCGCCGGCGGTAGATGCCTTTGCCCAGCGGCACGCGATAGAAGTCTTCGGGCACGATGCCGTCTTTTTTCATCAACCAGCGATGCTCGAACACCAGCACTGGGTTGTTGTCGAGGATGGCGGAGAGCATCAGGCCCTTGGCGTCATAAGGCGTGCTCGGCATCACGATTTTCAAGCCCGGCACGCCGATCAGCAAGCCTTGAATCGCCTGCGAATGCTGCGCGCCGGAGCCCCAGCCACGGCCGATGGCGGCCCACACCACCATGGGCACCTTGGTCAGGCCGTTGTCCATGTAATGCATTTTCGCGGCGTGCGTCACCAACTGGTTGAACGCCAGCAGAATGAAATCCGGCCGGTTGTGCATGAACACCGGGCGCAAGCCGTTCATCGCCGCGCCGACACTCATGCCCATCATGCCCTCTTCCGACAAGGGCGAATCGAACACGCGCTTCTCGCCGAATTTATCCTGCAAATCCTTGGTCACGCCAAACATCGCGGTCGGATCATCCACGCCCTGGCCGAACACGAACACCGACGGATCTTGCTTGAGCGCGATCTCCAGCGCCTCGTTCACGGCCTGGGCATAGCCCAACACCCGCCCCTCCTTCGGATCGGGTGCGTCGTACACCAGCGAATTGACTAAACCTTCATCCCACGGCATGTGTGTTCATTCCCAATAAAATATGTGGTTTTTCTCCCTCTCCCGCCGTGCGGGAGAGGGAATCTATTTTTTAGCGTTAATCCGCATACACATGCGTGTACAGATCGGCTTCGGTTGGATTGGGGCTGGCGAGCGCGAAGTCGAAGGCTTCCATCGTTTCCGCCATGATTTCGCCCGCCATGACTTTGCGCGCCTGCTCGTCGATCAGGCCGGCCGATTTCAGAAATGCAAAATAGGTTTCGACCGGGCAGACTTTTTGCCACGCCTCGCGCTCGGCGATGTCGCGGTAGCCGGTCTTGCTGTCGTCGCCCGCGCCGCCATGGGCGCGGAAGCGGTACACCGGCGATTCGATGAAGGTGGGGCCGCCGCCTTGCTTGGCGCGCGCCACCGCCGCTTGCATGGCTTCGTACACCGCCAATACATTCGTGCCATCCACCAGCACGCTCGGCATGCCATAGCTTGCCGCCCATTTGTAGATTTCGCGCTGGGGCTGGCGGGTATGCAGCGGCGATTGCACCGAGTAAAAATTGTTCTCGCAGAAATAGACGATGGGCAGTTGCTTCAGCGCCGCGAAGTTGAGCGCCTCGGATACCGCGCCCTCTTCAGTGGCGGCGTCGCCGAGAAAAACGGTCGTCACATAGCTCTCGTCTTGCATCTGCGCCGCGAATGCCGCGCCGGTGGCGATCGGCACCACGCCGGCGACGATGGCGGAGCTGCCGGCCATGCCGACCGATTTATCCATCAAGTGCATCGAACCGCCGCGCGACCCGACGCAGCCATTGATGCGGCAATGCATTTCACACAACATGGCTTTCAGATCGCCGCCCTTGGCCAAATAGTTGCCGTGCGTGCGGTGGCTGGCGTAGAGCAAATCGGCGCGCGTCAAGGCCGCGCAGGCGCCGACCGATGTAGCCTCTTGGCCAATCACCAAATGGATCGGTGATTTCATATGATCTTGCCAATAGCGGCGCTCGATTTCTTCCTCGATGATACGAATGCGCAGCATGTCGCGGAACAGCTTGAGCAAAAACGCGGGCTCATAGTGGTTTAGCTTTTCCTGCCAGCCGGCAAAGCCGGTGCCGTGGTAGTCGTAGCGAATCATTGTTTAACCTAACGGCCAAGTAAATGGCCACCCTGTTGAATAAAACGCACCATGGCCGTTACCCTCTCTCCTAGCTCTCTCCCGCAAGCGGGCGAGAGGGACGTAGGCTCGCTTCGCGAGTTTCACGATAAACCATTCGGCTGATACATCACAATTTTGCTGCCCGAGGTGTCGAATTTAATCGGCACATAGATCAAGCCCTTCAATTTTTCACAAATTGCGGCATGCTGCTCGGGACGCGCAAAAAACATCAGGAAGCCGCCACCCCCGGCGCCCAGCAGCTTGCCGCCGAGCGCGCCCGCCGACATTGCCGCTTCATAGATTTGGTCGATCTCGGGGGTGGTCACCTTGTCTGACAGCTTGCGTTTGTATTGCCAATTTTCATCCAGGAGCTTGCCGAAATCGTCGAGGTCGTCCTTTTCGCTGCCGAGGATACTGAGCGCTTCATCCACCAGCGTACGCATCATGCGCAGCTCGGTCTTGCGTTGATTGAGGTTGTCGATTTTGGCCTTGGCCACGTCCGAGGCATAGCGCGAAATGCCGGTGAAAAACAGCATCAAATGCGATTCCAGCGACTCACGCCGCTCCGGGCGCAAGATCACCGGATTGACGTCTATCGCGCCATCCTGGTGGAACTCGATCTTGTTGAATCCGCCATAGGCCGCAGACACTTGATCTTGCGAGCCGACATTCTCCTGGATCAGATCCTGCTCGACATGAAGCGCATGCTGCAACAGCTTTTCTTTGGTGACGTGTTCGCCCTTCATCGCCATCAGTGCATTGATTAAGCCAACCGTGAAGGAAGAGCTGGAACCGAGCCCGGAGCGCGCCGGCAAATCACCGTCATGATGCACTTCGATCCCGCGCACGCAATTCATCCATTGCAGCACCTCGCGCGCCGCCGGATGCTCGATCTGGGACACCTCCATCACATTTTCGATGCGGGAATAGACGATGCGATACTTATGCTCGAAAAAAGGCGGCAGATAGCGGCAACTGATGTAGCAGTATTTGTCGATCGCCGTCGCCAGCACTGCACCGCCGTGTTCGCGGTACCAGGCGGGATAATCCGTGCCACCGCCAAAAAATGAAATACGGAAGGGAGTGCGGCTGATAATCATGAGCGCAGAGCCTCCTCTCCGGGGGAATACAGTTTTCGCTTGAGTCGGATACGGGTCATCTGCTCGATGTGCTGCAACACTTCCGGCCCGAATTTTTTCTCTACCAGCGCCAGATAGCGCGGGTTCTTGAAATAGGTCATAAAGGCTTCATCACGGAATTTCAATACCTCGGCCGCGGTCAGCACCTCAGTGCGCAGCGGCATGGCTTCAAAGCTGTGCTGCGAGTAGCCGATCCAGTTATCCGGCAGTTCCCAGCCCTTTTCGAGCGCCATGGTGTAGAGCTTGGAGCCGGGGTAGGCCATGGCGCAATAGAAGTTGGCGAATTCGCAATTGGCTTCGATCGCGAGGTCGAGCGTTTCCTGCATCGACTCGAAGGTGTCGTCGGGCAGGCCGAAGATGTAATTGCCGATGACGTTGATGCCCGCATCCTGAATCTTGCGCACCACTTGCAGAATCTCCTCCAGGCCGAAGCGGCCCTTCTCCACGCCGTCGCGCACATGCTTGGAGCCGGACTCGATGCCCAGCGCCAGCCAGCGGAAGCCGGCGCGCTGCAGCTTGTCCAGAAACTCGTCCTTCACCGTATCCACCCGCGCATAGGCCCAGATGTTGAGGTCGTAGCCGCGCTCGATGATGCGGTCGCAGATGCCGATCACGTGGTTTTTGTTCAGCACGAACATCTCGTCCACGAACTTGATGTTTTTCACGCCGTATTTATTTACCAGCTCGTCGATTTCCTTGATCACCGTGTCGGGCGACCACATGCGGTACGAGGGCTTGCCGAAGGGCGCGTTGATGCAGCAGAACGAGCATTTGTACGGGCAGCCGAGGCTGGTGTGCAGCGACACATAGGGCTGGCGTTGGGCGATATGTTCAAAGCAATGCCAGTTGTGCGCGCGATATTGATCCATCGGCAGCAAATCCCACGCCACGCTCGGCATCTCGGCATCCAGATCATCCATCAGCGGCGCAGGTGGGTTATTCATGATCACGCCGCCGACACGATACCAAAGGCTGGGTATCTCATTCAGTTTAGGTGATTTTGAAGCAGCCTTCAAAGCCTGGGCAGTTTGCAGAATCGTCTCCGGGCCTTCGCGGTCGCACACGTAGTCGCACGCCTCTTCCCGCATCGTGCGCTCGGGCAGTGCGGCCGGATGGGTGCCGGTCATGAGTATCTTGTAGTTCGGATCGATCGCTTTCAGCGCGCGGCAAGTCGCGCCGGCGGCAGGTATGTTCTGGGTCGAGGCCGAGGGCTGGAAGCCATACACCACCATGGCGATCAGCACCGGATCGTATTGGTCGGCCACTTGTTGCGCGGCTTCCTCCGGGCTGAGGTTGTACGCCGGCGCATCGACGATGGCCACGCTCAAGCCTTTGTTGCGGACATAGGTCGCGAACAGCCCGGCGAGCGAGGGTGGCTCGATGGCCGAGAAATCATCTCCCAACTTTTGATAGACCGCACGGCGATTGCCGGGGTTGATAAACAGCACGTCGACCGGCTGTTTGCTGCTCGAAACCATTAAATAACCTTATTTATCAAAATATTATGTGTATAGACTTAAGTCCGCAGGCCGTAGTTTAGAACATTATCGGTTAGCTTTGACGCTTCTTAAGCTTTGAATTGACTCTAAATGCAGAGAAATTAGTCTTCCGGCGCGTCCTGATCGGGGAAAAGCACGTCGGTAAAACCGAATTGGCGCATGTCTTTCATGCGCATCGGATACAGCACGCCATACAAATGATCGCATTCGTGCTGCACCACCCGCGCGTGGAATCCCTCCACCGTGCGGTCGATGGGATTGCCGGCGGCATCCACGCCGGTATAGCGCACGCGCTTGAAACGCGGCACCACACCGCGCATGCCCGGCACGGAAAGGCAGCCTTCCCAGCCGTCTTCCATCTCCTCGTCCAGTTTATACAGCGTGGGATTGATCAGAATCGTGAACGGCACTTGTTCGGCATCGGGATAGCGCGGGTTGTGCTCCACGCCGAAAATCACCAGTTGCAGATTGACGCCGATTTGCGGGGCGGCGAGTCCCGCGCCACTCTCAGCGGCCATGGTATCGCGCAGGTCTTGGATCAGCGCATGAAGCTCCGGCGTGTCAACAGTATCGACCAGTTCCGCGACCCGCAGCAGACGTGCGTCGCCCATGCGGAGAATTTCTCTGACGGTCATGCTAATTGGCGTGCAAAGCAACCAAGTGCTCGAGGATGTTGCGCACGCGCTGCATGGATTGCTTCAACACCGCTTCGACTTCATCGTAATGTACCGCGTCCTTGCTCGATCCACGTCCCGCGGCGAAATTCGCCACCACGCCGATCGTGGCGTAACACAGCCCGATTTCCTTGGCGAGACCGGCTTCCGGCATGCCGGTCATGCCCACCATGGTCGCGCCGTCGCGCTCCAGGCGATTGATCTCGGCTTTCGACTCCAGGCGCGGCCCCTGCACCGCCGCATAGACGCCGCCGTCAATACAGGTTTCGCCCGCCGCCTGCGCCGCGCGCAAACAAAGCTCGCGCATTTTTTGGCAATACGGCTCGGTGAAATCCATGTGCACCACCGGCTTGTCCTTGCCTTCGCGAAACGTGGTTTTGCGGCCATGGGTGTAATCGATGATTTGATCCGGGATCACAATCGTGCCCGGCTTCAAATCCGCATGAATGCCCCCGACCGAGGCCACCGACACCAGATCCTTGACCCCGCGCGAGTGGATCGCCCAGATATTGGCGCGGTAGTTCACTTCGTGCGGCGGGATGGTATGGCCGTATCCGTGCCGCGCCAGAAAAATGATCTCCTCGTTCGATAGCCGGCCGATAGTCAGCGCGCCGGAGGGCTCGCCGAAGGGCGTGCGGATCACTTGGCGATGGGTAATTTCAAGGTTGGCGAGTTGGGTCAGGCCGGAGCCGCCGATAATTGAGAGCATAGGATTTGTCTTAAGGGATGATTATATAAACACTTTGGAACCACGAATGGACACTAAAAAACCGATACGATTTTCATTGGTGTTCATTGGTGGCTGCGATGATGAACTTTAACATATTGCCCCAACGCTTGCGCAAGCGCGGCGATCACCGTGGACCAGTCTCCCGCCTGCGTTTGCCGGAACAGGCGCAGCGTCGGGTACCACGGGCTATCGGCCCGATCCAGCAGCCAGCGCCAAGCCGGAACTTTCGCCAGCAATACCCAAGTGGGCTTGCCCAGTGCGCCGGCCAGATGCGCCGCCGCGGTTTCCACGCTGATGATGAGATCGAGTTGGCTCATAACGGCCGCCGTGTCGCCGAAGTCGCGAAAGTCCTCGCCCAATGCAATCAGCGGCAAAGCGGCGGCGTGCATGTCGGAAGCCGCCTTGCCGACTTGCAGGCTGTAAAAGCGGCAGCCGGGAATCTCGAACAGCGGCGCCAGGTCGCGCAAGGCGCACGAGCGCGCCTGATCGTAGGCGCTATCCGGGTTGCCCGCCCAAACCAGGCCGATCTTGAGATCCGAGCTTGGCGCGATGCGCGCGCGCCATTCGGAACGCAAGGCCTCATCCGCGAATAAATACGGCACGTCGCTGGGAATCGTGTCCAGGGTGGTGCCGAATACGCCGGGCAAACTCTCCAGCGGCAAATGCAGGTCGAACCGGTTCTCATCCACCGGTAGCGGGCTGCGCTCCAGCCACTGGTCCACCCCGGACAAGCCGCGCAAGGCGGGCTGCAAGCCCGGTTTCACTTCAAACAGCACCGTGCCGCCGCGCGCCTTCACCAGCGGCAAATAGCGCGCGAATTGAAACACGTCGCCGTAGCCGATTTCATCGTAGATCAAGAGCCGCTTGCCTGCGAACGGCTCACCGTTCCAGTACGGCTTGGCATAACGATGCGGATACGCCTGCTGGAACAGGAAGCGCCATTCATAACCTTCCCAGCCGCGCGCCAGATCGCCCTTCTGCAAATACGCCAGCGCCCGGCCCCACTGCGCTTCGGCCAGATCGGGCTTGAGCGCAAGCGCTTGGTCATAGCGCGCAATCGCCTCATCAACGAAGCCTTGGCGCGATAAGGCATTCGCCAAATTCAGCGCCGCCGCCGGATGGTGCGGCTCCGCTTCCAGCGCCACCGCATAGTGCGTCATCGCCGCCGCGTATTTGCCTTGGGCCACCAACACATTGCCCAGATTATTGCGCAGCTCCGGCGCGCGCGGCTGCAAGCTGACCGCCTGGCTGAGCGCCGCTTCCGCTGCGGCGTAATTGCCCAGCGCCTTCTCGCTCAGCCCCAGATAATGCAGGCTGGAAACATGATTCGGCGTCATCGAAAGGGCAAGCGCCAATTGGCCCTTCGCCGCCTCGGGGCTGCCGGCGCGCAGCAGTACCCGGCCCAGATTGGCGCGCGCATCGGTAAAACTCGGCGCGCATTCCAAGGCTTGCTCGAGACGCGCTTGCGCCGCTACCAATTGGTCTTGCGCCTCCAATGCACAGCCGAGATTGTTGAGCGCTTCGGGAAAATTCGGGCGCAGCGCCAGCGCACGCGCAAATGCCGCTTGCGCCGCCACCGGATTGCCCAAGGACAATTGCGCCGAGCCGAGATTGAAAAAGACTTGTGGATTCTCCGGCAAGGATTTTGCCGCGATTTCGAAATAGGCGGCAGCGCGCGCGGCCTGCCCCTGCCCCGCCGCAATGGCGCCCAGCAGGTGCAGCACATTCGGCTCGCCGGGATAGCGGCTCAGCGCGTGCTGGCATTGCGCCTCTGCCGCGGGGAAATCGTGCAGGGAAAACAGCCGATGCGCCTCGATCAGCAGATTTTCCAGGGTAGCAGGGGTGCTCATTCCTTCAGCGCGTAGATTTCCGGCAGGTTGCGCCACATGCCTTGCACGTCCATGCCGCAGCCGAACACATAGCGATTGGGGAGTTGCAAGCCGATGTAGTCGGCCCGGATCGGTTTGGCTTGGCCGATTTCCTTATCCGCCAGCACGGCGCAATAAAATTCCGCAGCGCCCATTTGCAGCAGCTTGTCGCGCACCGCCGCCAGCGTATGGCCCTCGTCCAGGATATCGTCTATCACCAGCACCACCCGGCCTTTCACATCTTCTTTCGGCATCACCTTCCAGGCGATATCCTGGCCTTGCGTGCTGTTGCGGTAACGCGTGGCGTGAATGTAATCGAGATCGAGCGGAAAGCGCAGTTGCGGCAATAATTGGCCGGCAAACACGATGGCGCCGCCCATCACCGACAGCACGATGGGATAGCGCTCGCCGAGTTGGGCGGTGATCTCCTGCGCCACGCGCGACACCGAGTCGGATACGAATTCGGCGGAGCAAAGCCGCTCCGCCGAATCGAGTATTTCCAATGCCTGTTCGCGGGTATGCATGCAAAGATCAGTAGGTAAACGTCACGGTGTTATCGTCCATCGCCTGCTGGATGACATAGGAGCCGCCCACGGTTTCTTCGATTTCCGGGATCAGATCTTCGCCCCAAAGCTCCAGCGTCGGCGTGCACACTTTGAATTTCACGCCGGCCGCGTGCGCGTCCTTGATATAGTCGTACACGCTGATGGTCGAGCCCTCTTTCACATGCAATTTTTCGGCCACGCCGCGCTTGGCCAACTCGCCCGCGCCCGCGGTCAGAATCACTTCGACCTCATATTCCATCGCCGCCGCCACCGTGGCTTGAAAAAACGGCGCGCCTAATTCCGCGCTGTTCTTGGGATCGGTGTTCACCATCACAATCATGAGTTTGTTAGCCATGGGCAGGCTCCTTCGGACTCAGCGTTTGGGTAAATCGCAATGCAGCGACGTCAAATATTCCCGGAATTGTTCGCCAATCTCGGGATGTTTTAAAGCATAGCCCATTGTCGCTTGCAGGTAGCCCATTTTGCTGCCGCAATCGTAGCGTATTCCGTCAAACTGATAGGCAAAAATCGCCTCGTATTCAATCAGCGCGGCGATGCCGTCGGTGAGCTGGATTTCGCCGCCGGCGCCCGGCTTCACCTGCTCCAGCATGCGGAAAATACGCGGCGTCAGGATATAGCGCCCGACTACCGCCAGGGTGGAAGGCGCCGCTTCCGGTTTGGGTTTTTCCACGATGCCGGTCACGCGTTGCACGCGATCGGAAACCGCGTGGCTATCCACAATGCCGTAGGCGCCGGTATTCGCGCGCGGCACATTTTCCACCCCCAGCACCGAGCTGGCGTGCTCTTCGTACAAAGCCACCATCTGTTTCAGCGCCGGCGGGTTGCCGTCGATCAAGTCATCGGCCAGGATCACCGCGAACGGTTCGTCGCCCACCACCGAAGCGGCGCACAGCACCGCGTGCCCCAGCCCCAGCGCTTCCGCCTGACGGGTATACACGCAGGTGACATTGGACGGCAGGATGCTGCGCAATTGTTCGATGGTGTGTGTTTTACCACGCGCGGTCAGCTCGGCTTCGAGTTCATAAGCCTTGTCAAAATGATCTTCGATCGCGCGCTTATTGCGCCCGGTGACGAAAATCATTTCGGTGATGCCGGCGGCGATCGCTTCCTCCACCGCGTATTGGATCAGCGGCTTATCCACGATCGGCAGCATCTCCTTCGGGCTGGCCTTGGTCGCGGGCAAAAAACGCGTGCCCATGCCGGCTACGGGAAACACGGCTTTGCGGATTTTTTTCGTCATGATTTGGATCGCTCCTTGGATGGCGCTGGATTTTAGCAGTAAATGATGGAGGATTAATTACTTTGCCTGATCCACCTGACCTAATAATCCGCGCAGGCCATCCTCATCCAGCATAGGCACACCCAACTCTTGCGCCTTGGCAAGCTTGCTGCCGGCGTCACTGCCCACCACGACATAGTCGGTCTTTTTTGATACGCTGCCGATCACCTTGCCGCCTACGGCCTCGATCATGTCCTTGGCTTGCTCACGCGATAGCGAGGGCAGTGTGCCGGTCAGCACAAACGTCTTGCCGCTGATCACGGTTTGTACCATCGCCTGTTTACCCTTGCCTTCGGGCCAGGTCACGCCGGCAGTGCGCAAGCATTCGATGACTTCTCGGTTGTGCGGCTCAGCGAAAAATTGTGCGATGCTCTCGGCCACGATCGGGCCGATGTCCGGCACTTCAGTCAATTGCGCTTCGCCGGCGTCCAGCAGGCTATCGAGCGAGCCGAAATAACGCGCCAGCTCCTTGGCGGTGGCTTCGCCCACATTGCGGATGCCCAGCGCGTAGATGAAGCGCTCCAGCGTGGTCTGTTTGCTGTGCTCAATCGCGGCCAAAATATTCGACGCTGACTTTTCGGCCATGCGCTCCAAATTCGCCAGCGCTTGCATGTCAAGCGTGTAGATATCGGCCGGGGTGTGCACGAGGCCGCTATCCACCAACTGTTCGACCAATTTATCCCCCAAGCCTTCAATATCCAGCGCGCGGCGGCTGGCGAAATGCAGCAAGGCCTGCTTGCGCTGCGCCGGGCAAAACAGCCCGCCGGTGCAGCGCGCCACTGCTTCGTCCGGCAATTTAACGACATGCGAGCCGCACACCGGGCACTGGGTTGGCATCACGAATGGCTGCACTTTTGCTGGCCGCTTCTCTTTCACCACGCTCACCACTTCCGGGATCACGTCGCCGGCGCGGCGCACGATCACGAAATCACCGATATGCACGTCCTTGCGCCGCACCTCGTCTTCATTGTGCAGGGTGGCATTGGTCACCGTCACGCCGCCGACAAACACCGGCTTCAGTCGCGCCACCGGCGTGATGGCGCCGGTGCGGCCGACTTGCACGTCGATATCCAGCACCTCGGTCATCATCTCTTGCGCCGGGTACTTATGCGCCACGGCGAAGCGCGGTGCG
>MEQN01000031.1:14349-15933 GCA_001770235.1 Betaproteobacteria bacterium RBG_16_58_11 | reverse complement strand
TCATACGGCAGCGATTCGCGCTTTGAGCCGATCGTGCGGTAATACGCCAGCAGGCCGGCAATTCCCGTCACCACGCGCCGCTCGGAACAAACCGGAAAATGCAGCTCGGCCAGCCAATCCATGACTTGGCTTTGCAGCCGTGGCAATTGCACGCCCGCTACCGCGCCGATGGCATAGGCAAAAAAAGTCAGATTGCGCGACGCGCTGATGCGCGGGTCGAGCTGGCGCAGCGAGCCGGCCGCGGCATTGCGCGGATTGGCGAATTCCTTTTCCCCCTTGGCGCGCTGCGCGGCGTTCAAGCGTTCGAAATCGCGCTTCAGCATCAACACCTCGCCGCGCACTTCGAGCAGCCGCGGCGAGTGGGTGGCGTGCAGCTTTAAGGGTATCGCGTGAATCGTGCGGATATTCGCCGTCACGTCCTCGCCGGTATAGCCGTCGCCGCGTGTCGCCGCCTGGGTGAGCACGCCCTGCTCATACACCAAGCTCAGCGCCAGGCCATCGAATTTGGGTTCTACCGCATAGTCGATGTTGTCGCGTCCCAGCCCTTCGCGCACGCGGCGGTCGAAGGCCGTAACCTCCTCGTCCTCGAACGCATTGTTGAGCGACAACATCGGCACCCGATGCGTCACTTGGGCGAATTCGGCGATGGGGCTAGCGCCTACACGCTGGGTGGGCGAATCGGGAGTGGCGAGGGACGGGTATTCGGCTTCGAGTGCCTGTAATTCGCGGAACAGCTTATCGAATTCTGCGTCCGGAATCGTCGGCGCGTCGAGCACGTAATAGCGGTAATTGTGAGTCTCGATTTCCTCGCGCAGTTGTTTGACTCGGGCGGCGACGGCGTGCGGAATCGTCATGGCAGGATGTAACCTATATAAAAACTCTTAGCCGCGAATTAACGCTAATTTCCGCCAATTTTTACCCCGACTTATTTGGTTTAATTAGCGAAAATTCGCGTTAATTCGCGGCTAAATGGCAATCAATCTTAAGAAAACAAGCGCTGCGCGCGCGCCGAGCCGGCGGGGATGCCGTGTTTATCCATCTTGCCGTAAATCATCGAAATTTGCTGCTTGATCTTGGCGATACCTTCGTCGGTCAAGGGGCGCAGATTGTCGTCCACCAGCATGCCTTTGAGGGAATCGGACAATTGGTGCGCGAACTGAATCATGTGGTCGAATGAACGCAAGCCGTTCGGGATGCGCGGCACATCGAACAGCAAAGTCAGGCCATGGGTATTCAGATATTTCATTTCCTGCGTTTTGAACGGCGCCGATTCTTGATTCGTCAAGGTGTACAACACCACCCCGTGATCATCTTGGTATTGATACGTGCCATCGCTGGCCAGCTTAAAGCCGCCCGCCTCGGCCAGGGCGCGGATTTTGGTGCCGGGAAAGGTATCCTGATCCAGCGCGATCACATTGATGCCCACCAAAATATCCACATCGGCGCAGAACTCATCCAACTTGGCCGCGGTATCCAGCGCAAGCTGTCGTTCCGGCATCTGCGCCACCGCCATCAAGGTTTCCGCAGCCTGTTGCACCTGGCTGGAAAATTGCGTGATCTCCTCGCTCGTCAGCGCACCGGCCC
>MEQN01000031.1:11562-14341 GCA_001770235.1 Betaproteobacteria bacterium RBG_16_58_11 | reverse complement strand
AACTGCAGCGCCCCATACAAGGCGGAAAACGCCACGCGATCGCGCGCACTCGTCACGTCTTCCCATTGGCCGGTGGCGTCGAGGCCGCGCCAAATGAGCGTCTTGCCCGGATTCGAAGCGCCCAGCGCGGCGCGCAATGCGGCGGCTTGCACCGGCTCCGCAAAATCCAGACGCACGACATAATCAATGTTGATGTCAATCGGCGCCGGTATTTCACTCTCTGCTTTACGTATCTTCGCGGCAGGCGCCGGCGGCGTTGCCTCAACCTCCGGTTCAACATCGGGCTCAAGCTCGGCTGAATCTTCCTCGCTCAACTTCGGCTCGATGCGCACATCGTTCAGCGTGGCGCGTCCGAGGGTCGTCGCACCGATAGACGGGTCAGGGTCGCTCATCAGCACATCTTCGCGCGGCGCTTGAAAGCGCTGCTGCGCGATCTTGCGGAACTTGCGCTCCTGAATCCAGTTGAAAACCACGACTCCGATAATGACCAAGAGTCCGAAGCCCATCAGGCTTAAATGCAAATCGCTCATTGTATTTTTAGTTTCCAGGAGGCCATGACGACTAGGCGACGGCTTGTTCTTGCATTTTCATGGCGACATCGACATCCACCGCCACGATGCGCGATACGCCGGATTCGGGCATGGTCACGCCGACCAATTGCTCCGCCATTTCCATGGTGATCTTGTTATGGGTGACAAACATGAATTGCGTGTGCTCCGACATTTTCTTCACGAGGTCGCAGTAGCGTTCGGTGTTGGCGTCATCCAAGGGCGCGTCCACCTCGTCCAGCAGACAGAACGGCGCCGGGTTGAGGCGGAACAGCGAGAACACCAGCGCCAGCGCGGTCAAGGCCTTCTCGCCGCCCGACAGCAGGTGGATGGAGTTGTTGCGTTTGCCTGGCGGCTGCGCGATGAGCTGCACCCCCGCGTCGAGTATTTCATCGCCGGTCAGCACCAGTTCCGCATGGCCGCCGCCGAAGATGCTCGGGAACAATTCCTTGAAGTAGCCATTGACCGTGTCGTAAGTGGCTTGCAGGCGTTCGCGTGTTTCGTGGTCGATTTTGCGAATCGCTTGCTCCAGCGTCTCCACCGCCTCCATCAGATCGGCTGCCTGCGCATCGAGATACTGCTTGCGCTCGCTCGCCGCTTGCAATTCATCCAGCGCCGCCAGATTCACCGCGCCCAGCGCTTCGATTTCCTCTTTCAGTCGATTGATCTCGCGTTGCAGATGATCGGCCTTGGCGCCCTTTTCCGCTTGCTGGGCGAGCTGCTCAAGATCCGCGGCGGCTTCTTGCAATTGCGCTGCGGCTTGCTCGTCGGCCAGACGGGCTTCCTGCTCCTTGAGCCGCGCTTGCTCCAATTTGTCGCGCAGCGGATCGTGCCGCTGCTCCGAGCCGAGGCGCGCTTGCTCTACCGCTTGCAGCGCCAGCGTCGCCTGCGCCAGCACATCGCGCGCCGTGGCGAGTTTTGTTTCCGCCGCTTGGCGCGTTTCGAGCGCGCCATCCAGGGCAAGCTTCAGCGGCGCTTCGTCCAAGCCATCGCGCTCCTGGCTCAGCTTGGATTTCTCGGCGTTAATCCGGTTGAGGCTTTCCTCGGCCAGGCGCGCGATGTTTTCCAGTTCCTGGATCTTGGCGCGCGCGGCACGCTCGTTGAACGCCGCTTCTTGCGCGGCGCGCTCCGCTTGCGCTAAGGCATCGCGCTGACGATTGAGGGTGGCGGTGGCTTCCTCGCGCACGATTTTGGCCTCTTGCATATTGGCCAGCAAGGCTTCAATCGCGATGCGCTGGGTTTTGAGATTTTCACCGATACGCGTGCGATTCGCGTCCTCTGTGCCCAGCGCGGTGGTAACTTCGCCGATTTCACGCTCAATCGCACTGCCGCGCTGCGCCGCTTGCTGCTCCAACTGCGCCATGCGCTGCGCGTCCATTTGCACCCGATGCAACTCTTGCTGCACGCGGCTGATCTCGGCTTGGCCTGTCGCAAGCTCGGTTTTAAGTGTGGCGCTACTCTCCTCGGCCTCGGTCACGCCGGCCTCGATGCCGCTTTGCGCGTTTTTGCCGGCTTGAATTTCCGCTTGCAGCGTCTCGATTTCGCGTTGGCGCATCAGCACCGAATGAAGCGGCGATTGTTCGCCGTGGAAGCTCACGCCATGCCGCGTCACCACATGGCCCGCTTGGCACACGATCAGTTCACCCGGCTTGAGTGCGTTGCGCTGCGACAGGGCTTCGGTGCAATCCGCCACCGCATACACGCCGTGCAGCCAATCGGCCACGCAGCCGCCGCCCTGGCCGCGCCAGCGCACATAGCGGCTCAGCGGGGTGAGACTGGAATTTGTTTCACCATCGTTAATGCTGCCCGCAGCGCCATCCACGACGGTGATCGCCGCCGGCGGCATATCGCTCATCCATTGCGATGCGGCGCTGACATCGCTCATCACCACCGAATTGACACGGTCGCGCAACACGCCTTCCAAGGCGATGTCCCAACCGGCTTCAATTTCCAAACTCTTCCACAGACGGGAGAAGCTCGCCAACTGGTGCTTATCGAGCCAGGCCTTGAGCTTCTCGTCTTGGTCGAGATTGCTCTGCATCTGGGTCAGCGTTTGCACGCGGGCTTCGAGGCGGGCAAGATTTTGCAAATGTTCGGACACCTTGCGCTGCGCCTCGCGCACGGCGCGTTCGGCATCCGGCTGGCGCTGATGCTTCTCGCTGTATTGGCTGCGCGCCGCATTCAGTTGGCCGGTCATGTCGGCCACTTGCGCTTGCAGCGCGGCCAATTGC
>MEQN01000031.1:11370-11447 GCA_001770235.1 Betaproteobacteria bacterium RBG_16_58_11 | reverse complement strand
TTGCTCCGCTTCGGACAACTGGCGCTGCAATTCGGCGTTGCGCGATTGAGCGGTATCGAAGGCAGCTTGCGCGGCGG
>MEQN01000031.1:11079-11326 GCA_001770235.1 Betaproteobacteria bacterium RBG_16_58_11 | reverse complement strand
GCGGCTTTGACCGCGCCTTCAAGTTGTTCGCGCCAATCGGCGAGTTGCTCATTGGCTTGGGCGCGCTGAGTATCGTGTTGCGCGAGTTGCTGTTCGAGCGAAGTGATTTGCTGGTGGATGCGGTTGCGGCTATCGCGTTGGTGCTGGATTTGCTGCTCGAGCTTGGCTACTTCGGCGTTCGCCGCGTACACCTCGCTTTGCACGGCGTGCAACTGATCGCTGGCGCTGTAATGCTCGGCGCGCGCGG
>MEQN01000031.1:8498-11003 GCA_001770235.1 Betaproteobacteria bacterium RBG_16_58_11 | reverse complement strand
AAGCGCGCCACTTCGCGCGTGGCTTTTTCCCACTGCGCATGGGCTTCGCGTTTGCGCAGGAACCACAGCATGTGCTGCGAGTGGGTCATCTGCTCATGCAAGGCGTGATAATGCTTGGCGACTTCGGCCTGCGCGGAGAGCCGCTCAAGCTGGCTGCCCAACTCGATGCGGATATCTTCGACACGGTCCAGGTTCTCGCGCGTATCGCGCAGCCGGTTCTCGGTCTCGCGCCGGCGTTCCTTGTAGATCGACACGCCGGCCGCTTCTTCCAGAAACACGCGCAGTTCTTCCGGCTTGGCGTCGATCACGCGCGAAATCATGCCCTGCTCGATGATGGCATAGGCGCGCGCGCCGACCCCGGTGCCGAGGAACATGTCCATTACATCGCGGCGACGCACATGAATATTATTGATGGAGTAATTGGAGTCGCCATTGCGATCCAGCACGCGCTTGACCGAGATTTCGGCATAAGCCGACCACTGACCACCGGCGCGGCCCAAGCTGTTATCAAACACCAGCTCGACGCTGGCGCGTGACACCGGGTTGCGGCCGCCGGAGCCGTTGAACAGCACATCCTGCATGGTCTCGCCGCGCAGATGTTTGGCCGAGGACTCGCCCAGCACCCAGCGCACGGCATCGATCACATTGGATTTGCCGCAGCCGTTGGGGCCGACGACGCCGACGAGCTGGCCGGGGACGTGAATGGTCGTGGGATCGACGAAAGATTTAAAACCAGCAAGCTTTATATGAGTGAGACGCACAATCGGGCTTCGTTATTTTATGGAACTGAGACGGCTTACTCCTGGATTTTGTTGCCCTCTCTCCTAACTCTCTCCCGCAAGCGGGAGAGAGGGACTTGGGCTCGCTGCGCGAGTTTCAGTTTTAAGCCGTCATGGCAGGGTTATAATTTTACCTAATTTTGGCCCCAATTTTGACCCTAATTTGGATATAGACACGACAAATGCCGAGCAAACCTAGCAAGTCACTGGAAACATTCGATAATCCCAACCCGAACCGGGATTTTCATATCCATATGGAGATTCCCGAGTTCACCTGCCTGTGCCCCAAGACCGGTCAGCCGGACTTTGCAACCCTGTTTCTGGACTACATCCCGGATAAACAATGCGTGGAATTGAAGAGCCTCAAGCTCTATATCTGGTCATTTCGCAACGAAGGCGCGTTTCACGAGGCCGTCACCAACCGCATTCTGGACGACCTGGTGAAAGCCGCCAAGCCGCGCTTCATGCGGCTCACGGCCAAGTTCTATGTGCGGGGCGGGATATTTACCAACGTGGTGGCGGAACATCGCAAGAAAGGCTGGAAACCGGAACCGGCGGTGGAGTTGGCGCGGTTTGCACCGGAGCCGAATACGCGCGGTTAGCAATGCGGAGGAGGATACGATGCAGGGACGCAGAAAAACCACGTTCGTGATTCTGCTGGGGGCGCTGGCATGCGCAGCCGGCGCCGCGCAACAGCCGGAACCCGTTACCGGTTCATTTACCTGGGATGGGTTGAAGCGGACATATGTCATTCACGTTCCCGCTTCGTCCGGCAGGACCAGGCCCATGCCGCTGGTGATAGCGCTCCATGGAGGTGGCGGAAACGGCGAAGGAATGGAAAGGCTGACGCTCGGGGGCCTCAACAAACTCTCGGACAGGGAAGGCTTCGCCGTCGTTTATCCCGACGGGATTGAAGAGCGCTGGAATGACGGCCGGGAGAAGGTGAAATACCGCGCGCACCGGGAGAAAATCGATGACGTGGGTTTTTTATCCGCACTGATCGACCATCTTGGCGAAGACGGAAACATCGACAAGCAGCGCGTCTTTGTCACCGGCATTTCGAATGGCGCGATGATGTCCAACCGGCTGGCCTGTGAATTGACCGGGCGTATCAAGGCCATCGCGCCGGTGGCCGGCAACATGCCATACGATCTGGCCGCCCGCTGTTCGCCTTCAAGGCCGATCCCGGTGCTGATGATAAGCGGGACCAAGGATCCGATGATGCCTTGGGAAGGCGGTGAGGCGCACTTTCTTCGCCTGAAATTCGGGAAAGTCCAGTCCGTGCCGGAGACAATCAAATTCTGGGCCATGCACAACCGCTGCTCACCGGCGCCGCTCATCACCCGGGAACCGGATAAAGCCCCGCAAGATGGTACGCGCGTGCGGCAGGAGGCGTATACAGGCTGCGACAAGGGAAGCGAAGTGATTCTCTACGCCATTGAGGGTGGCGGGCACGCGTGGCCGGGGGGGCATGGATATCTTCCCAAGAGGCTCATAGGCAACACCAGCGAAGATATAGATGCAAACGAGCTGATTTGGCGCTTCTTCAAGAAACACGGCATGAATTAACGGCCACCCGCTAAAGCCGGCGGACGTTTGGGTGCCTTATTGATCTTTTCATAAATCATGACGGACATTGCCTTGTGCGCTACGCGCGATTTTTCGGGCCGGATGTGCCCCGGCGGGGCAGTTACTTTTTCTTGCTTGCCCAAGAAAAAGCTAACCA
>MEQN01000031.1:4761-8398 GCA_001770235.1 Betaproteobacteria bacterium RBG_16_58_11 | reverse complement strand
CCCGGCACGGCTGCGCTACTCGGCGGTGCAGAGGGGCCCCAAGGTCAACACCAGCGGTGCATCAGCGCGCAGTGAGTTGTCATCAAATATGTAAAGCTCAATAAAGCCGCCCTTAAATAAAAACCTGCAACTCTGACTCGATCACTCATGGCCAAACCGCATCACGCCGTCTTACCCAACCCGCTCTGCATTGGTCTGGATTTCGGCACCAGCGGCGCCCGCGCCCATGTGATCGACGCCAATGGAAATCTGATCGCGCAAGCGCATTGCTCCTATGACATCCATCAATGGCAAAGCTGGCTGCGCGCGCTGGCCTGGCTGTTCGCCACCCTGCCCGCCCCGGTGCGGCATCGGATCAAAGCCATCGCCATCGATGGCACCTCGTCCACGGTGCTGCTGTGCGATGAGACCAACACGCCCCTGCATCCGCCGCAACTGTATGACGACGGCCGCGCATGGATCGAAGCCGAACGCATTGCCGCCTGCGCGCCGCGTGGCCACATCGCTGCGTCCTCGACCTCCAGCCTCGCTAAACTGCTCTATGCACTCAAGCAGCCCCACGCCGAGGCTCCTGGCTATTTTACCGACCAAGCGAGTTGGCTGGCCGCCATGCTCACCGGCCAGCCAGGCTGCACCGACTATCACAATGCTTTAAAGCTGGGCTATGACGCCGCCGCACGGGCTTGGCCCGATTGGATGCGCCCGCTCGGCGTGAAGGCTTATCTACCGCGGGTGGTCACGCCCGGTACTTTGCTGGGCGCCGTGGCGCGGGCGGTGGCAAGCAAATTGGATATTCCACCCGCCTGCTACGTACGCGCCGGCACCACGGACAGCATCGCCGCTTTCATCGCCAGCGGCGCAATCACACCGGGGGACGCCGTCACCTCGCTCGGTTCCACGCTGGTGCTGAAACTGCTCTCGACCAAGCGGGTGGAGGATGTGCGCCATGGTATTTACAGCCACCGCTTTGGCTCGCTCTGGCTGGCGGGCGGCGCTTCAAACAGTGGCGGCGCGGTGTTGCGTCAGTTCTTTGATGACGCGGCCTTGGCCCGCCTGTCCCGGCAGATCGACCCTGCCTGCCCCAGCGGGCTCGATTATTATCCCTTGCCGAAAACCGGCGAACGCTTTCCGGTCAATGACCCGCATCTCGCGCCGCGCCTCACCCCGCGCCCGGCTAACGAGGTGCAATTCCTGCATGGCCTATTGGAAGGCATCGCCCGCATCGAAACCCATGGCTACGCCTTGCTCGCCCAACTCGGCGCCACACCCGTCAAACGCATCCTCTCGGCAGGCGGCGGCGCACAGAACGAGTCTTGGCGCAGGCTGCGCGAACGGCTTTTAGGCGTGCCCGTCACCCCCGCCCTGCACGGCGAAGCCGCGTATGGCGCGGCGCGCTTGGCGCAATATGGCGATAAACTGCTATCCTGAAACCATGAGCGAATCCGGAATCTCACTGCATGCCCGCCTGCCGCTTGCTTGGGCTGCAACCCACGCTTTTCCCCAGCCCTTGCTGGCCGAATGGATGCACGGCAACCTCGTCTGCCTGCAAGCGCTTGCCGCGCTGGAGAGCCATGAAAAGGAAATTGATGCCAGCGCCACCGGCGAGCATGCTGCAGGGCGCGTGGAAGCCAAGGTGGATTTATTGCTACAGTTGGTGGGTGAACTGATGCGTAAACAGCAACCCTCTCTCCCCAGCGTGGAAGTCATGCTAGCCGCACATGAAGTGATATGGGATGCAGCCGCGCCCATCGCGGCCGGAAGCGAAGGCGTGCTCACCCTGTTTCTTTCGCCGCGCCTGCACTGGCCGCTCACCTTGCCAGTGCATATCACCGGGGCACAAGGAACCAAAGTCCACGCCAAGCTGATTCATCTCAGCGAAGACGTGCAGGAATGGCTGGAGCGCACGCTGTTTCGTTATCATCGTCGCGCCTTGCATTCCCGGCCGCGTTAGGACTGGAGCAGGGCTCCATGCGCTCTTGTATTGGATATCTGATGCGCATAAAATATGCGCATCATCAATAAAGAGGGAACAGCGCATGTCAGTTGTTTTCGACAAACGCGCCACCAAGCGCCCTGTGAATGTCAGCATCAATAGCGACCTCTTGGCTCAGGCGCGCAAACTCAACATCAATCTTTCCGTGACCTTGGAAAAAGAGCTCGAACAGGCCGTTCGCCTGGCGCAACGCGACCTTTGGCTGGTAGAAAATAAGCTGGCCATAGAAGAATACAATCGCCGGATCGAAACGAAGGGGCTTTGGAGCGATGGGTTGCGGCGGTTCTGATGCCACAGTTTGACGTCTATAAAAATCCAAACCGGGCCACAGCGCGGGAAGCGCCCTATTTACTCGATGTTCAATCCGATCTGCTGGAGCCACTATCGACGCGGGTCGTTGTTCCGCTCATTGCAACGAAAAGGATGAAAAGAACCCTCTCGAATCTCAATCCCCTATTTGAGATCGAAGGCCATCAAGTCATCCTCTCCACCGCCGAGTTAGCGGCGATTCCGAGCAGCCATCTTGGCCCCGCCATCGCGAATCTGGCTCAAGCCCGCAGCGCTATCGTGAGTGCACTCGATTTTCTGTTTACGGGCATTTAGCGCGGGAAGATGGGTTGAGCAACGCGAAACCTAACATTGATGCCTGCTCACATTGGGCTTCACATCCATCCAGCCCAATCTACAAAACCTCAACAAACTCCAAGGCATTCCCATCCGGGTCGCGGCAAAACAAGGCGCGGCGCCCGGAGCGGCTCAGGGTGTAAGCAATCTTCAACGCATCAAGTTTGGCTTTGAGCGCGGCGATATCGTCGATCGCCAGCGCGATATGCCGGTCGCGCCCGCCATGTTCGGCGTGGATCAGTTGCGGCGCAGTGGCCAAGGCGAGTACGTGAATCTGCTGCGCGCCCAATTCATACCACACGCCGGGATAGCCTAAATCCGGGCGCAAAGTGCTCGGGCTTAATCCCAATACCCCTTCGTAAAACGCGCGTGCTTGACCGACATCCATCACCAAGATCGAGCTATGCAGGAGTTGTGTGATTTTCATGCGCGCGCCGATTTTTCTGCTTCCAGCATGCCGGAAAAGATGCTCGCCGCCACGATCATCGCGCCGCCTATCCATTCTTGCAGGCTTAGGGTTTCGTGCGCCAAGTAGTACGACGATACCGCCACCACCACCAATTCGAATAACAAAATCACGATGGCTTGATTCGCCGGGGTGTGGGTCAGCCCATATTGCATGGCCGCCGTGGCGATGAAAATGACCAGCCCGACCAGGAACAGCAAGCCGAAGCCCGCCACCTCAAGCTGCGCCACCTTTTGCCACTGCGGCGGCTCGATCAAGGCCCATATCAAGGCCACCCCCACCACCCCGCTCCATACCGCGAGCGCTTTCAATTGCACCGAGAATTGCGCCGCTTGGCGTGTCAGCACATTGGTCAGGGCAAAGGCGATGCCCGCCGTAATCGCGATCCATTCCGCGCCGTTTTTCGGCCAAGGCTTGCCGAGTTCCGGATGCCACAGCATGACCACTGCGCCGGAAAGCGCCAGCCCCATGACAAGGAGCGCGGCTTTATTTAAGCGCTCATCCAGGAAATAGCGTGCAAAGAACACCGTTCACAAGGGGGCGAGATAAAACAA
>MEQN01000031.1:1815-4536 GCA_001770235.1 Betaproteobacteria bacterium RBG_16_58_11 | reverse complement strand
ACGGTGGCGCCGGTGAGCAAGCCGGAAATGGCATAGAGACGGCGGTTGGTCGGCATTCGGCTTACCCTTATAATCGTGGTTTTGTCTGGTGTGCCGCTGTGAATCCTGATCTCGCCAAGCTTCAACCCTATCCGTTCCAGCGGCTGCGCATGCTGTTTCACGGCATCACGCCTGCGGAGGATTTTACACCGATCAACTTATCCATCGGCGAACCCAAGCATGCCACCCCCGCGTTAATCCGCGAAGCGCTGATTCAAAACCTGGATGGCTTGGCAGCTTATCCCGCAACGCAAGGCGCGGATGGTCTACGCGCCGCTATCGCGCATTGGCTGGAAAAGCGCTACCAAATACCGCACATCAACCCGCAGACCCAAGTATTGCCGGTGAATGGCAGCCGCGAGGCGCTGTTCGCCTTCGCCCAAGCCATCGTCGACCGCGCCCAACAGCCGGTCATCATCTCGCCCAATCCCTTCTATCAAATCTATGAAGGCGCGGCCTTGCTGGCCGGGGCCACGCCCTATTATCTCAACACCCTGCCGAGCAAGGGCTACCGCATGGATTTCGGCGCGGTGCCGCCAGACGTATGGCAACGAACCCAGCTCGTGTATGTGTGCTCGCCCGGCAACCCCACCGGCCGTGTGATGACGTTGGAAGATTGGCGCGAGTTATTCGCGCTGTCCGATCGCTACAACTTTGTGATCGCCGCCGACGAATGCTATTCGGAAATCTATTTCGATGAAGCCCATCCGCCGCTGGGCGCGCTGCAAGCCGCGCAGCAACTGGGACGGCAGGATTTTATCAATTTGGTCGTATTCAGCAGCCTCTCCAAACGCTCCAATGTGCCGGGCATGCGCTCCGGCTTCGTCGCGGGCGATGCGGAGATTCTGCAAAAGTTTTTGCTCTACCGCACTTACCACGGCTGTGCCATGAGCCCGACGGTGCAGATGGCGAGCCTTGCCGCGTGGCAAGACGAGGCGCATGTGATTGAGAACCGCCGTTTGTATCGGCTTAAGTTCGCCGCATTCAAGGCCGAGTTGGCCGGAACGCTGGAACTGGAGATGCCGGATGCGGCGTTCTACTACTGGATTGAAACGCCGGTCAATGACAGCGATTTCGCGCTGGCCTTGCACCGGGATTATAATGTGACGGTTTTACCGGGCAGCTTTCTCGCACGCGAGGCGCATGGCGTGAATCCCGGCGCGAATTTTGTGCGCATTGCGCTGGTGGCGAGTGAATCTGAATGCCTGCAAGCCGCACAACGCATCAAAAAGTTTATTCAAACCCTTTAGCCACAATCAAATTCACATCATTTAGGAATTCTCATGCAAGACATTCAAGCCACCATTGATGAAGCCTTTGAGCGCCGTGCCGACATCACTCCGCGCAGCGCCGATGCCAAGACCAAGGAAGCGGTCGAGACCGTCATCGACCAACTCGACAAGGGAATATTGCGCGTCGCGGAAAAAATCGATGGCCAGTGGGTCACGCATCAATGGCTGAAAAAGGCCGTGCTGCTGTCCTTCCGCATGCAAGACAATTTCTTCATCAAGGGCGGCTTTACCAATTACTTCGACAAGGTGCCGTCGAAATTCTCCGATTACAACTCGACGGATTTCCGCGAGGGCGGCTTCCGCGTGGTGCCGCCGGCCTCGGTGCGCAAAGGCTCGTTCATCGGCAAGAACGTGGTGCTGATGCCCTCCTATGTCAACATCGGCGCTTATGTGGACGAAGGCACCATGGTCGATACCTGGGCCACCGTCGGCTCCTGCGCGCAGATCGGCAAGAACGTGCATCTCTCCGGCGGCGTCGGCATCGGCGGCGTGCTGGAGCCGGTGCAAGCCAATCCCACCATCATCGGTGACAACTGCTTCATCGGCGCGCGCTCCGAAGTCGTTGAAGGCGTGATCGTCGAAGACAATTCCGGGATCTCGATGGGTGTGTACATCGGCCAATCGACCAAAATCTACGACCGCGAAACCGGGGAAGTGACTTATGGCCGCATCCCTTCTGGATCGGTAGTGGTGTCGGGCAACCTGCCCTCGAAAGATGGCAGCTACAGCTTGTATTGCGCGGTGATCGTGAAAAAGGTTGACGCGAAAACGCTGTCGAAGGTAGGCATCAATGAGCTGCTGCGCGGGGTATAAACCTAAATCTTGAACCACGGAGTACACAGAGTACACGGAGGAAAAACATTCGAATTAACTCCGTGTCCTCTGTGTACTCCGTGGTGAAAAGGTCTTAAAGATGAAACTCTACGGCATCCCCACTGCGACACGGCCAAGAAAGCCCGTGCTTGGCTCGCGCTTGTTTGCCGACCCCATTCAACTCATCGAGGCAGGACTCAATGCCAAGTAGCACATTGTCACTCGCCAAGGCGCTGATCGCGCGCCGCTCGCTCACGCCGGATGACGCCGGCTGCCAGGAAATCCTGATCGAGCGCTTGAAAGCTTTGGGCTTCAAGATCGAATCCATGCGCTTCGGCAATGTGGATAATTTCTGGGCGCGGCGCGGCACGACCGGGCCGGTCCTATGCTTCGCCGGCCATACCGATGTGGTGCCCACCGGCCCGGTCGAGCAATGGGTGAGCGAACCTTTCACCCCCACCGAGCGCGAAGGCAAGCTGTATGGGCGCGGCGCGGCGGACATGAAAACCTCGCTCGCGGCTTTTATCACCGCAATCGAAGGCTTCGTGGCACAGCACCCGAACCACGCCGGCTCGAT
>MEQN01000031.1:1410-1772 GCA_001770235.1 Betaproteobacteria bacterium RBG_16_58_11 | reverse complement strand
GGTGAAAGTGGTGGAGACGCTGCAAGCGCGCAATGAGCGGATCGACTACTGCATCGTGGGCGAGCCGACCTGCGTGGATAAGCTGGGCGACACGGTGAAAAACGGCCGGCGCGGCTCGCTCTCCGGGCAATTGATCGTCAAAGGCATCCAAGGCCACATCGCCTACCCGCATCTGGCCAAAAACCCCATCCATTTGGCAGCCCCGGCGATTGCCGAACTCGCCGCCACCGAATGGGATCAAGGCAACGAATTTTTCCCGCCCACTACCTGGCAAATCTCCAATATGCGCGGTGGCACGGGGGCGACCAACGTCATCCCGGGCGAAGTCGAGATTCTGTTTAATTTCCGCTTCTGCACCGCCA
>MEQN01000031.1:1001-1268 GCA_001770235.1 Betaproteobacteria bacterium RBG_16_58_11 | reverse complement strand
GGGATAGCGGCCGAGCTTTCCACCTCCGGCGGCACCTCGGACGGACGCTTCATCGCCGACATCTGTCCGCAGGTGATCGAGCTCGGCCCGCGCAACGCCACCATCCACAAGCTCAACGAGTGCGTGGAGTTGGATCACATTGAACCCTTGCGCGAGATTTATCAGCGCACGCTTGAAAAACTACTCAAGTAAACGCGCCGTGTTCAAGCAAGCCATCACCCAACTCCACACTCCACGCGATTTATTGCGTTTTGCGATCAGCCGCTT
>MEQN01000031.1:0-895 GCA_001770235.1 Betaproteobacteria bacterium RBG_16_58_11 | reverse complement strand
TTTCTGGATGCCAAATTATTGCAGCCAGAAGTAGAAGCCGCGTTGCATCTCCTCGAGCAACGCATCGTCAAACGCGTACCCGCTGCCTACCTGACGCATGAGGCTTGGTTGGGTGATTTTAAATTCTATGTCGATGAGCGGGTGATTGTGCCGCGCTCCTTCATTGCCGAGCTGTTGCGCGAGCAGCTTGCGCCATGGGTGGCGGATGCTGAAGGAGTGACGAGCGCACTGGATTTATGCACTGGCTCAGGCTGCCTCGCAATCCTATTAGCGCATGCCTTCCCCCATGCGCAAGTGGATGCGGTCGATCTCTCGCCCGATGCGCTGGACGTGGCTCGCCGCAACATAAGCGATTACGGATTAGCCCAGCAAGTCACCCCGATTGAGTCGGATCTATTCCAGGCACTTTCAGGCCGCAACTACGATGTCATCGTCAGCAACCCGCCCTATGTCGATCAAGCAGCGATGGCGGCCTTGCCGCAGGAGTATCAACACGAACCGAAGCTGGCGCTGGCCAGCGGCCAGGATGGCCTGGATCACGTTCGGGTGATTTTGAAACAGGCACCCCAGCATTTGAATGCTGGTGGTGTTCTCGTCGTGGAGTTGGGCCACCATCGTCTGGCGCTGGAAGCTGCCTTCCCCGAGATCGAATTTACCTGGCCGGAAATGAGCGCCGGCACCGATTGCGTATTCATCGTGACACGCGAGCAATTAACCGCCCAGTAAGTGCTTTGACAAAGCCCGCAAGTCCGCCTTTAATGCGTACTTACTAAATGACTCCCTCCCCCTTGATGGGGGAGGGCTGGGGAGAGGGTGAAGCTGGATTATTACCCCTCTCCCCAGCCCTTGTATGTTTCGTTTTGCTGGATAGAGTTTGATTTTTGTTGATTAAATC
>MEQN01000030.1:8063-12881 GCA_001770235.1 Betaproteobacteria bacterium RBG_16_58_11 | reverse complement strand
GGCGCAAGATAGGTGTGGCAGTCAAAGTTCGGTGAATTTCCGGAAGACGCCAAGGCCCGCGCCAAGCAAATGCGCTTTCTGCAAAGCCGGGGATTTAGTTTCGATGTGATCGGTAAGATCCTGCGTGGCATCGACAATTAACCTACTTGCTAAAATAACCAAATAGGTTATTATCCGAAAGACCGAAATGGAAAAGCACACACCGCACTGCAAGTTGACAGTGGTAAAAAGTTTGGTCAAAGCGGGCAAAGTGCAAGCTACGCTGTCGGCCTTGGCGGGTGGCGCAGCGATGGGGGCCGATCTTGAGGCTATGATTGGAATTGTAAGTGCACTTTTCCCAAGCGATTTCTACAAGAGCATGACGACACGCGCCGACCACAAAATTTGGCAGGATGTGTATCGACCGGAAACACCGGTTGGCCAGGTCTATCTGAAATTGACTGTGATCGATGACGTGCTGATTGTCTCTTTTAAGGAGCTGTGAAAATGAAATGCTCTGCCTGCGGCGGCGCCAAACTGGTCCGCGACACGCGCGACATGCCTTATATGTATAAAGGCGAATCAACCGTTTTGCCGGCAATAGCAGGTAATTTCTGCCCGGCGTGCGGCGAAGCGGTGCTTGATATGGACGAATCGGCACGGGCCAGCGCCTTGATGCTGGAATTCAACAAGCAGGTAAATGCAAGTATTGTCGATCCTGCCTTTATTGCCGGGGTGCGCAAAAAACTTAAACTCGATCAGCGCGAGGCGGCCGAAATTTTCGGCGGTGGCGTGAATGCATTTTCCCGATACGAAAATGGCAAGACCAAGCCACCGCTGGCACTGGTGAAGTTGCTAAAGGTATTGAACCGTCACCCTGAATTGCTGGATGAAGTGAAGGCTGTCTAGATCGGGCCATTGATAGCCGGGCGATCGGGTACAAGATTGCCTGATGAACGAGGCAGATATTTCCTTGCTATAACGTAAGGAATCATAAATTAGCAAGGAATAGTATGGCCACTGCAACGCTGACTTCAAAAGGGCAAATTACGATTCCCTCGGCAGTGAGATCGGCACTGGGTCTGGCGACGGGCGACCGGATTGAGTTTGTAGAACTAGCGGAAGGGCAATTCACCATCATCCCCGCGACCAAGTCCGTAAAGGCCCTTAAAGGGATGGTGAGCAAACCCGCCAGGCCCATATCCATCGAGCAAATGAATCGGGCGATCGCCAAGCGCGGGGCGAGGGCACGATGATCGGCCTCGATACCAATATTGTCGTGCGCTACATTACCCAGGATGATCCGGCGCAGTCGAAAAAAGCAACGCACTTGATCGAGTCGTTGTCGCCGGAAGCGCCAGGCTACATCACGCTGGTTGCGCTCGTCGAAGTGGTTTTGGTGCTGGAAGAAAGCTACAGCGCGACAAAGCGACAGATCGTCGATGTGCTGGAGACTTTGCTGCGTACCAAAGAATTGGTGATCGACCGTGCGGAAATCGTCGCTCGGGCTTTGGGATTGTTTGAGGTCTCCAGGGCTGATTTTTCGGATTGCCTCATCGCACGCTGCGCCCAAGCCGCTCAATGCGAATACACGCTGACGTTTGATAAAACGGCTGCTAAATCGGCTGGGATGCGTTTACTGGGATAGATTCCTCCCCAGCTTATTTACCTGGCTGCGAGCATGGAAGCGAGTCACAGCGAAGCCGATGGACTCTCCTTGGCGCACCATTTCACGCTATCATTATGTTTTTTCAGACATTAGGCCGCTTTTAGGAACCCGCAATGAAATCCAGTGAAATCCGTAAACGTTTTCTGACCTATTTTGAATCCAAGGGCCACACTATCGTGGCCTCTAGCCCGCTGGTGCCGGGCAACGATCCGACGCTACTCTTCACCAACGCCGGCATGGTGCAATTCAAGGATGCGTTCCTCGGGCGTGAAACCCGGCCTTATGTGCGCGCCACCAGTTCGCAGCGTTGCGTGCGGGCAGGCGGCAAGCATAACGACTTGGAAAACGTCGGTTATACCGCGCGCCACCACACCTTCTTCGAAATGTTGGGCAATTTCAGCTTCGGCGATTACTTCAAGCGCAACGCGATTCAATACGCGTGGGAATTCCTCACCGTGGAAATGAAAATCCCCGCCGAGAAATTGTGGGTCACGGTGTATCACGAGGACGACGAAGCCGCCGACATTTGGTTGAACGAAATCGGCGTGCCGCCGGAGCGCCTGGCACGCATCGGCGACAAGCCCGGCGCGGGCCAATATCAATCGGATAACTTTTGGTCGATGGGCGATACGGGTCCGTGCGGCCCGTGCACCGAACTTTTCTACGACCACGGCCCGGACGTGGCGGGCGGCCCGCCCGGTTCGCCAGATCAGGATGGCGACCGCTATATCGAGATTTGGAATCTGGTGTTCATGCAGTTCAATCGCGACGAAAACGGCGTGATGCATACTCTGCCCAAGCCCTCCGTCGATACCGGCATGGGCTTGGAGCGCATCTCGGCGGTGATGCAGCATGTGCACAGCAACTATGAAATCGATCTGTTCCAGGATTTGATCAAAGCCGCGGCCAAAGCGACGGGTGCCAAAGACCTCAAAAACAATTCGCTGAAAGTCATCGCGGATCACATTCGCGCTTGTTCCTTCCTGATTGTGGATGGCGTGATTCCAAGCAATGAAGGCCGCGGCTACGTGTTGCGCCGCATCATCCGGCGTGCATTGCGCCACGGCTATAAGCTGGAACAAAAGCAGCCGTTCTTTCATTTGCTGGTGGAGGATTTGGCGCAGGTCATGGGCAAGGCCTATCCCGAGCTGGTGGCGGCCAAAGAGCGCGTCGCGGGCGTGCTGAAGCAAGAAGAAGAAAAATTCGCCGAGACGCTGGAGCATGGCATGAGCGTACTGGATGGCGCGATGCGCGGCAGCGGCGGCGATCGTATTCTCGACGGCGAAACCGTGTTCCGCTTGTACGATACTTTTGGTTTCCCGCTTGACCTCACCGCAGACGTCGCGCGCGAGCGGGGCTTCAATGTGGATTTCGCCGGCTTCGAACACGCGATGCAGATGCAGCGCGAACGGGCGCGGGCAGCGAGCAAATTCCAGATCGGCGCGACGGTGAAATTCGAAGGCCAGGCCACCGAATTCCACGGCTACGATGTCCTCGATTTTTCCGGCCGGGTGTTGGCGCTATACAAAGAAGGCGCGCAAGTGTCATCGATCCAGGCAGGCGACGAAGCGGTGGTGGTGTTGGACCGCACCCCGTTCTATGCCGAATCCGGCGGCCAAGTGGGCGATCGCGGCGAGCTGAATTCCACCGATGGCACCTTTCAAGTGGATGACACGCAAAAAATTCAAGCCGAAGTCTTCGGCCACAAAGGCGTGTTGAAAATCGGCAAGCTGTCCGTGGGTGACGCAGTGGAGGCGCATGTGGATCCGATCTCGCGCCACCGCTCGGCATGGAACCACTCCGCCACTCACTTGCTGCATGCAGCCTTGCGTAAAGTGCTGGGCAAACACGTCACGCAAAAAGGTTCGCTGGTCGATGCACAGCGTACGCGTTTCGACTTTGCGCATTCGCAGCCGGTGACGGCGGAAGAAATTCAACAGATCGAATCCTTGGTGAATGCAGCGATTCGCAGCAATTATCCGGTCGAAGTGCGGCGCATGAAATACGATCAAGCAATCAAACACGGCGCCATGGCCTTGTTCGGCGAGAAATACGGCGACGAAGTGCGCGTGATCGGCATGGGTGATTTCTCCACCGAACTCTGCGGCGGCACGCATGTGAAGCGTTGCGGCGATATCGGCCTATTCAAAATCGTTTCCGAAGGCGGCGTCGCGGCCGGCATTCGCCGCATCGAAGCGATGACCGGCGACGGCGCGCTCGAATACATTCAGAAGCAGCAACAGACCCTGCTCGATGCGGCGAGCGCGCTCAAGGCGCAACCACAAGAAATCAGCCAGAAGATCGCGCAAATTCTCGACAACGTAAAAGCGTTGGAAAAAGAATTAGCTCGCATCAAATCCAAGCTCGCTGCCGCCAAAGGTGACGATCTCACGCAGAGCGCGGTGGAGGTGAATGGCACGAAAGTCCTCGCCGCCGAAATCGACGGCGCGGATGCCAAGGCCCTGCGCGAAACCCTAGATAAATTAAAAGATAAACTCGGCTCCGCTGCGATCGTGTTAGCCTCGCGTGAGGGCGGTAAAGTGACCCTGATCGCCGGCGTGACCGCTGATCTCACCGCCAAAGTAAAAGCCGGCGAATTGGTGAACCACGTCGCTACCCAGTGCGGTGGCAAAGGCGGTGGCCGCGCCGATATGGCGCAGGCGGGCGGTACCTTGCCGGATAATTTGCCGAAGGCCTTGGCGAGTGTGGCTTCGTTCGTGGGGGGGAAGCTCTAGTTCGCAAGTAGCCGCGCCGCTAATATATGGCTCTGAAATTTACACAATACTTCCACGCAATGCGGGTGCGGCCGGACCGGGCTGGAATTGCCATGGAGTGGATCGAGCGAGTGATTCGCCACCCCGCCAAAGAAATGATTCAGCAAGATGGACGTATTCGGCGTTGGGCGCCGATATCCGAAGCGGGTGGGCGCTACCTGCGCGTAGTGCTCCTTCCGGATGGTGAAACCGTGCATAATGCATTTTTCGATCGGGGATTCGAGCTATGAAAATCAAGTACTTTCAGGATACCGATACGTTGTATATCGAATTGCGTCCAGCCGAGGTGGCTGAAACCAAAGACTTGGATGAAAACACCTTGCTCGATTTGGATGGCAAGGGGCAGGTTTGCAGCATCACGATTGAGCATGCGAGTGAGCGGGCAGATATCCCGCA
>MEQN01000030.1:6716-8039 GCA_001770235.1 Betaproteobacteria bacterium RBG_16_58_11 | reverse complement strand
TTGATAGGGCGGAATTCCTCCGATGTGGATAATTGAAAGCGTGAAGCCGGGTGCTTGAACATCTTTCTTGTTGATGAGGCCAAGTAAAATGAAAAACAGACTCGCTGCCGCAATATTTCTTTCCTTGATTCTCGTGAATGGCGCCACGTCTGCGCAAATCATCGTCGGCAATTTAGGCTTAGAGAAGCTTCCCCCTACGGATAGCCGAAAGGTGGTGGGAACCTGGAAGCTAAAAGAGATGACCTGTACCCGCAGCATCGAACAAGCGCACAGCCGTTATTTCATGGTGGCGCGCTGTGACGGGGGACACTCGGACGATAAAGGCATTTTGCTCGCCAAACTCAGCGACAATCTGTATCAAAGCCAAGCAAATGGCTGGTCGTATGAAATCGCGGAGACGGGCATCCTGCAGGTGCGCAATCGAAGCGGGGCCGTGATTTTGAATGGCGAGCCGCATCCGCGCCTGTGGCCTTGATTCATCGCGCATAAGCGCGGGTTGCTGCACCCGCTCCCCCGGTTTTCTTGTAGGAGCCGTTGTCTTGAAATCGCTGCTTAAAATTTTCGTACAGACATTTCTTTTGCTTGGTATCTGTCTGAGCGCCTCGCTTGCGCTCGCGCAAGAACCCGCCCAGTTTGTTGTGCAACTCACGCGCGGTGCGGATAACCATGGCCACCGCCGCGCGCTGCTGCAAATCGACAAGGTGTTGGAAGACATCGGCCCGGGCAAGCTCAAGATCGTTGTGGTGGCGTATGAGGAAGGCATCCACGCGTTGCTGGCCAACAATAAGCAGACTTCGCAGCTCCTGACCAAGCTCGCCAACGAGGGGGTGGTGTTCAAAGCCTGCCGCATCAGCATGCGCGCCTGGAATCTCAAGGAGAAGCAGTTTCCGCTGGAAGTCGAATTCGTTCCGGCCGGCGCGCCGGAGATGATCCGATTGCAGATGGCCGGATATAAGTATTGGCAACCCTGAACCCGTTGCCTGGGCTTGACCCACATCAAGGCCACGTTCAACTCAATCGCGCACACTAACGCTATCCTGTAAGTATCCTGTAAGTATCCTGTAAGCGCGTCACACCATGATCACCATCCAAAATCCCGCCAAACCGCCGCATCCATTTGCCCTATTCAATCTGGGCTTCCGGCCATTTTTCTTGCTGGCCGGCCTCTTTTCCATAGTGGCAATTTTGCTATGGGGCGGCATTTTTGTTTATGGCTGGCCGGCGCCGCGCGTGGTTTATGCGCTCAGCCAATGGCACGCACATGAAATGATTTATGGCTATGCGATGGCAGTCGTGGCGGGCTTTTTGCTCACTGCGGTGCGC
>MEQN01000030.1:3364-6665 GCA_001770235.1 Betaproteobacteria bacterium RBG_16_58_11 | reverse complement strand
GGCCGCGATCTGGCTTGCGGCGCGGGTGGCCGGGCTGGCGATGCCGCAACAGGTGTGGCTCATGGCCGTGCTGGATGGGGCATTTAACCTCTTGCTGTGCGCGGCCCTTGCGCAGCCGATTATCCGCGCAAAACAAAAACAGCAAATCGGCATCCTTTTAATAATGGCCTTGCTGACGTTGGGGAATGCCTTGTTTTATCTCGGTGCGCTGGGTTATGTCGCGCAAGGCATCGCGTGGGGCTTGTACGCCGGTTTGTACCTGATCATCTCGCTCATCTTCGTCATGGCGCGGCGCGTGGTGCCATTCTTCATCGAGCGCGGCGTGGGGTATGAGGTGGTGTTGCAAAATCGGGCGTGGGTGGATCGTTCCAGCCTGATTCTGTTGCTGTTGTTTTTGATCGCCGAAGTGTTTCTGCGCTGGGATGCCATCGCAGCCGGGTTGGCGGCGCTGCTGGTCGTGGTGCACGGGGTGCGTCTGCATGGTTGGCATACGCCGGGCATTTGGCGCAAGCCGCTGTTGTGGGTGCTGTTCGTCGGCTATGCAGGCGCGGTGTTCGGTTTTTTGCTCAAGGCATTGACGCCGGTCTTGGGGCTGTCGCCCTATCTCGCCGTGCATGCCTTCGCATTGGGCGGCATCAGCATGATGACCGTCGGCATGATGGCGCGGGTTGCCTTGGGGCATACCGGGCGCAGTATTCAGGAGCCTAGCAAGGGCTTGCCGCCGATTTTCTTCTTGCTCGCGGCGGCTTTCGTCGCGCGGGTGCTGTTGCCGCTGGCCGCCCCCGCGCACTATCTGGTGTGGCTGGCATTCGCGCAAGCATTTTGGATCAGTGCTTATGCGTTATTTTTCTTGATTTACCTTCCCATTCTGATCAAACCTCGCGTCGACGGCATGCCGGGTTAAGATTCCGTTTTTCACGGAATTCTAGTAGCCCGACGCATGCTGGCCTTTCTGATTTTAACGATCACGCTGGTTCTGGTGATTGCGCGCCCGCAGTAATTATTTCGTTTCGCTGAGACTGCTTACCCAGCGGATCGCCGCCATTTGCGCCTCGTTCAGCATGGCGGGGGTGAGCTCCGGGAGTTGTTGCAGCAGTTGCGCTGTGGCGTCAAAATCGCCGGCCTCCAGCACCTCGATCAGTTTCAGCATGAGACCGAGCCGGCCCGAACGCTCGATCAGCGCTTGCTTCACATCGTCCGCCAGGCTGAGTTCGGCCATGATGTCCACCATCGGCATGGAGAGCAGCGTGTCGAGCAGCGAGAACGTCCCGGTCATGAACGCGCGTTCTTGCTGCGCCGTATCCTGATTGTTCACGCAACGGCACAGTATTTCCAGCATCTTGCCGCGCGTGGCGGCGAGCTGCAGCAATGGGTTGGAAGTCTGCCCCTTGTCGTTGATGGTGTAGAGCAACAGTTGCAGCCAGCGTTGAAGCTGACGCCGGCCGACCACCATGATGGCCTTCGAGAGCGAATCGATTTTCTGGCCGATGCCGGCGCCGACCGAGTTAACGAGCCTGAGCAGGTTGTAGGTCAGGTTGGAGTCTTCCTTGACAGCACTTTCCAGCCGGCCGCTGGCGGCGTCATCCAGAATCAGCCCCAATAGTTTGAACAAGGTCAGTTTGGAAGGCTCGGCGCGCTTGCCGGTCAATATCACCGGTTTGGCGAAGTAGTAGCCCTGAAAGAAGTGAAAGCCGAGTTTCAGGCATTGCTCGAATTGCTCGTGGGTCTCCACTTTTTCAGCGAGCAGTTTGGCGGGGTATTTTCTAAGGTTCAATGCGGTGCTGGTGAGCGCATCATTGGGGACTTGCATCAGATCGACCTTAATCACATCGACCATGGGCAGCAGCTCCCGGTATTGCTCGTGCATGATCGCGAAGTCGTCGAGCGCGAGCGAGAAGCCGGCGCGCTTGAGCTGGCGGCATTGATCCAAAATTCTCGGCGTGATCTCGATGGTTTCAAGCAATTCGATCACGACGCGGTCGTTGGGCAGTAATTGCAACATATCGCTCATCAGCATCTCGGCGTTGACATTGATGAACCCGATCTCTTTTCCCAGCACCGATTGCACGCCCATCTCGTTGAACAGCGACACGATCACATTTGCCGTGGCGTTCAGCTCGTCTTGGATGACGGCCTGATTGGCTTGGCCGCTGCGAAACAGCAGCTCATATGCCACGATGCTCTGCTTGCGATCCAGAATCGGTTGCCGCCCAAGAAAAATATCACCATTCGGCATTTCAGTTTCCCTTGCTTTTCTTGCCGCTGCTGGCTGCGGCGCTGTTGAAGCCTTCGATGCAGTTCTTGAGGTTTTCCGACACGCTTGCCTTGTCTTTCACCACGCAATCCGAGGCGTTGATCCCTGATTCTTCTTCCGGCTGCGGGGCCGGTATGTGACCAACGATTTCAAATGCCGGATCGATTTTTTTCTCGGGTTTGGCCGGGACGGCGGGTTGGGGCGGCGGCGGTGCGGGCCGCACCACAGCGGCAACCTGCTTTTGCTCAAGCATTTTCTTCGCCGCTTTTAGCTCCGCTTGCAGCCGCTCTTTTTCATGCGTGGCATGCATCATGACCACGACCACCCACGAGACGAGCCCCACTACAGCCAGGCTTAACGCGGGGATCCATACCCGTTTATTGCGCAGTCGAATCAAGAGCCGCTTCAGCCGTCCGGGCTGCGGCGCTTCTGCCTCACCCTCCGCCGCTGTTGTCTCTGATCTGACCTTGGCTTTATCGATGACTTGAGTTTTGTCGTCTGCCTCGGCTTCGGTTTCGGCTGGCTTGCGGCGGAAGCTCAGCCATCCTTTCAGCCGCGCGAGAAAGCCCGGCTTGGGTTCGGGGACTTCAGGTTCGTCTGATGCGCTGCCCCTAGGTTTCCTCTCCGCGACAGCTTCGGCATCGGGTTCAGCCTCGGTTTCAATCGGCTTGCGGCGGAAAGTCAGCCATCCCTTCAGTCGCGCGAAAAAACTTGGCTTTGGCTCGGGGACTTCAGGCTCCTCCGTTGCTTTGGCCCTAGGTTTCCTCTCCGCGACAGCTTCGGCATCGGGTTCAGCCTCGGTTTCGGCCGGCTTGCGGCGGAAAGTCAGCCATCCCTTCAGTCGCGCGAAAAAACTTGGCTTGGGCTCGGGGACTTCAGGCTCCTCTGTTGCTTTGGCCCTGGGTTTCCTTTCCGCGACAGATGGGGCTTCGGTCACAGCCTCTTCCGCAGTGTCCGCGATCGCTTCGACCTTGCGGCGGCGAAATGTGAACAAAGCTTTCAGCCGTTTCAGCCAGCCGGGCTTCGCTGCCGGCTGTTCCGGCGCGG
>MEQN01000030.1:1135-3197 GCA_001770235.1 Betaproteobacteria bacterium RBG_16_58_11 | reverse complement strand
CATGGGCCACCTTTTATATCGGCAGAATCAGGACGAAGTTGAAGGGGGAAAAGCGATCTGGATCAGGGGATTAAGCGTTGCCCTTGCCCATCACCGTGTACTGCGTGGATTTCGCGAAATCCAGCATGCGCTGGATCGAGATCACGGCTTGTTGGCGGATTGTTTCGTCGATATGAATTTCATTCGCGCCGGTTTCCAGCACTTGTGCGAGTTTGTCCAGGGTGTTCATTTCCATCCACGGGCAGTGCGCGCAACTCTTGCACGTGGCGCCGACACCGCCGGTGGGGGCTTCGAGGAAAGTTTTGCCGGGCGCGGCTTCGTGCATTTTGTGGAAGATGCCGTTGTCGGTGGCGACGATGAAAGCCGGGTTGGGCAAGGTTTTGGCCGCCTTGATCAGCGCGGTGGAGCCGACCACATCGGCGAGTGCGATCACGCCCGCGGGTGATTCCGGATGCACCAGCACCGCCGCTTCGGGGTGGGCGGCTTTCATATCGGCGAGCAGTTTGGTTTTGAATTCGTTGTGCACGATGCAAGCACCTTGCCAGATCAGCATGTCGGCGCCGGTCACTTGCTGCACATAGTGGCCGAGGTGCTTGTCCGGCGCCCACAGGATTTTTTTGCCTTGGCGCTGCAAGTGTTCCACGACTTTCACCGCGATGGAGGAGGTGACGACCCAATCCGCGCGCGCCTTCACCGCCGCGCTGGTGTTGGAGTACACCACCACGGTGCGCTCCGGATGCGCGTCGCAGAATTCGGCGAAGGCCTCAGCCGGGCAGTCTTCATCCAGCGAGCAGGTGGCGGCCGAATCGAGCATCAGCACACGCTTTTCCGGGTTGAGAATTTTTGCGGTTTCGCCCATGAAGCGCACGCCGGCCACGATCAAAGTCTTGGCCGCATGTTCATGCCCGAAGCGCGCCATGTCGAGCGAGTCCGACACATACCGCCGGTCTCATCCGCCAACTCCTGCAACTCGGGGGCTACGTAGTAATGCGCCACCAGCGTTGCGTTTTGCTCGACCAGCATGCGCTTGATGTGCGCGATGAGCTGGCTGCGATCAGCATGCGGCGTAATCGCCGTGGCGGAGAGGGGGGTAATCGAGAATGCTTGTTGTTGCATGGTCGCCTCGCTAGCGAATAATTTCGACCCGGCCGGGTCGTTTGGTGCGGAAGAGCTGCGCAGGACGGTGGCTGCCGTTGCGCCGTTCGTTGCCGGTGGCTTCGATCAGATTGCGCGCCGTAATCCATTTGCGGAAGTTGCGCTTATCCACCGGCTCGGAGCGAATGGTTTCATACACGTCTTGCAGTTCGCTCAGCGTGAACTGCTTGGGCAAAAATTGGAACGCGATGGTGGAGTAGTCGAGCTTGGCCACCAAGCGCTCTTGCGCCGTCCGTGCGATCTCGCGGTGGTCAAACGCCAGGGCGGGTAATTCATCATAGGCAAACCAGCCGGCTTCGGTGGCGTCGGATGCGGGTTGCAAGGTCAGGCGATCGGACGGGATCAAGGCGTAATACGCCACCGAAATCACGCGCTCGCGCGGGTCGCGATCATGCTTGCCGAAGGTGTAGAGCTGCTCCAGATACACGTTCTTGATGCCGGTTTCTTCTTCCAGCTCACGCTTGGCGCAATCGGCCAGATCTTCGTTCATATCCAAGAAGCCGCCCGGCAAGGCCCAGCCGCCCTGGAACGGCGGGTTGCGGCGCCGGATCAGGAGCAATTGCAGCTTTTCCTCGCGGATGGTGAACAGCACGATATCCGTGGTGACCGCCGGGTGCGGGTGCCAATAACAAAACTGTTTGGTTTGCGTGGTCATAAGTGTACCTGTGACACTAACAATAGTGTCGGTATAACACTAAGTCAAGCAAATTTTTTGCTGGGTAGGGTTGTGTTTCCGTGCGTACGTGCCTCACCCACGTAAATATATGCAGCCAGAAAGTAGAGAGAAGCGCAGTTATTAGTCGAGAGGATCATCTTCCAGCCTTTGAGTCTTTGTCCTCGAAAAATCCTCCTTGCGCTGATAACCACGCGGTAACATGATAGAACTCATTGGGGAACTCGATGCGGA
>MEQN01000030.1:871-1071 GCA_001770235.1 Betaproteobacteria bacterium RBG_16_58_11 | reverse complement strand
GATGTCAAGACTTGACCCCTTATGTTGCTACGCCTTTAAGACGCCAGACAAACTGATCAGCGATTTTCAACGCGATATAGAGAGGTGGAATCGTGAAAACCGTCATTCTTGAGGTACGCGCGCCGAACGACGCGATGGGCGACTTCGCGCACGCATGGAAAACCGGCAAGGCCGAGAAAACGGCGCGCATCAGCTTCGCC
>MEQN01000030.1:0-662 GCA_001770235.1 Betaproteobacteria bacterium RBG_16_58_11 | reverse complement strand
GAGTTTTTGTTGCAAGCGGCGTAGGCAAATTGGAAGCTTTGAAATGTATCAATACAAGACTTGACCCCTTACTCTGACCCCTTACTCTTCAACAACAATATTCTCCAATACGAGCGTTTAAGGTAGTTATTGGCATTTATGTTTCTGGACGCGAAAAAAGCAGATGTTCCAATGACACTGGTTTACCAGTTATCAAAAGAACTAGAGGATGATCCCGAGCAAGTTGCTTTAGCTCAGGCTCTGTCACGAGATCAATCAAGACCTCTCATGGGCCTTAAGGGAAGCCACGGCCTCTTTGGCTCCCAAGAGTGGTGGAACAGTATCAAAAGTGGCACGATGCCTTTGAGATATGTTTCAGGCGTGATCAAAAGAATGTACGTCTCAGGACAAGAGCGAGACGTGCCTGAAAATACGTTCGATTTGATAACCAGTGAGGGTGCCACCAAGACGGAGAGTTGTTACGCAAATGCCAAGGATGACTGTGATCTTTACCGGGTTGGTCGCAGAGTAGATATTGTGTACGCCCTTGATGAACTAAAAGTGCAACCCGCTTCTGACGGTGGCATTAACCTCTCCGAGATCGTTCTAGAGATGGCGGTGTCACTGTAGTTTTAGGATTCCGCAATGCCTATCTGCGTCGCGATAGCCGGGCTTAGTGGGTA
>MEQN01000029.1:6090-7149 GCA_001770235.1 Betaproteobacteria bacterium RBG_16_58_11 | reverse complement strand
GACGCCGGTGCTGCAATATCTGTCGGAAAAGTCGGGTTTGAGCTTGCAGTTGAAAACCGCGAAAGATATTCCGACCTATCAGCAGCAAGTCATGGAAGGGCAATGCGATATCGCGTACATGAGCCCGAATTCCTATATAGCGGCGAATAAAGCCGGCGGCTACCTGGCTTTTGCCAAGGAAAAAGGCGGCAAAAGCGTCGCCATCATCGTGGCGCGCAAAGACGGGCCGATCAAGCAATTGTCGCAGTTGAGCGGCCAGACGATGGCGTTCCCATCCAATACCGCCTTCATGGCGACGATTTTGCCGCTCAAGCAATTGGAAGAAGAAAAGGTCGCGGTCAAAATTCAGTACGTGGTTTCCATCGACTCGGTTTACCGTTCGGTCGCCAAAGGGCTGTTTGCGGCGGGGGGCGGCGAGGCGCGCACGTTTGGCGCGCTGGATCCGGCCATTCGCGATCAGCTCACCTTGCTTTGGCAGTCCGACGACTTGCCGCCTTTTCCTTTTTTTGCGCATCCGCGGGTGCCGGCGGCGGCCCTGGGCAAGCTGCAAAAAGCCATGATCGCAATGGGGCAGGATGAGCAAGGGCAAGCGCTGCTCAAGGTAGTCAATATCAAGGCGCTGGATAAAGCGGATGATGCGGAATACAACGCGGTGCGCAAGCTGAATCTGCCGCTCGAGGTGAAATAAGCATGTCGTTTCGCTGGAAGATTATTTTAGGCGTGACGGCGATTCAAGCGGTCTTGCTCGTCATCCTGATCTGGAGCGGGCTGAATGTACTGAAGCAATCCAATGAAGAAGCGCTGTTGAAGCGCACCGAGACCACCGCGAAACTGTTTGCCTCCACCGCACAAGCGGCGGTGCTGGCGACCGATCTTGCGGCGCTGGAAAGTTTCGTGGGCGAAGTGCTGTCCAACCCCGGCATCGTTTATGCGCGAGTGCAGTCGAAACAGGGCGTGCTGGCGGAAGGGGGCGAGAAGCCGGTGCTGGCGCGAAAATTCGTGGCGGATACCAGCTTGGCTTCCGCGGCCAATGACGGCGTGTTCGACGCCTATGCCGAT
>MEQN01000029.1:4852-6041 GCA_001770235.1 Betaproteobacteria bacterium RBG_16_58_11 | reverse complement strand
CGATTCAGCAATTGATCAGCGGCACGCGCGCTAAATCGTTCGGCCTCGGCATGCTTAATCTGGTGTTGGTGGGATTGTTTTCCCTGGCGCTGGGGTATTACCTGACGCGGGGCTTGAATGCCTTGCAGCAGGGCACGAAGCAAATTGCCGAGGGCGATTTGGGTTACCGGATCAATGTGCGCGGCAAGGATGAGTTGGCCCAAACCGCGCTGGCGTTCAATGACATGTCCGCCAAACTGAAGCATCTGGATGGAGAGCGCGCCAAGAAGGAAATCGAGATACGCCTGCTCAACCATGCATTGGAACAGCGCGTAATCGATCGCACTATGCAGTTGCAGGACGCCAACAAGCAATTGGAACACCAGGCAATGCATGATGCGCTGACCAAGCTGCCGAATCGGGCCTTGTTCCACGACCGGCTCCACAACACGCTGTCGAGCGCGCTGCGCTCGCAGGAATTGTTCGCGCTGGTGGGCGTGGACCTGGACCTGTTTAAGGAAATCAACGACACCCTGGGTCACCACGCCGGCGATTTGGTGCTGCAGCACGTCGCCAACGCCTGCAACGAAGTGTTGCGCGATTCCGATACGGTGGCGCGCATGGGGGGGGACGAATTCGCGATTCTGTTGCCGAAAGTGACGGATATGGCGGGCGCGGTGCATGTCGCGCAACGCGTGCTTGAGGCGATTAAAGAGCCGCTGCGAATCGACGATCGCCTGATCGAGGTCGGCGCCAGCCTCGGCGTCGCGATGTACCCGCAGCACGGCGAAGACGAATTGGCGCTGATTACGCATAGCGACGCCGCCATGTATGAAGCGAAGCGGCAAAAACGGGGTGTGGTGGTGTACCTGCCTGAAATGGGCGAGGGCAAGTCTGAAGCGGTCGCGCTGAAAGGCGAATTGCGGCGCGCGATCAACGAAGGCGAGCTGGTGCTGCATTTCCAACCCAAGATCGATATCAACAGCAATTCAGTCAGCGGCGTGGAAGCGCTGGTGCGCTGGCAGCATCCGCGTTTGGGCTTGCTCTACCCGGACACCTTCATCGGGCTGGCCGAATTGTCCGGCCTGATCAAGCCGCTGACGCAGGAAGTGCTGCGGCTGGCAATGAAGCAAATCCGGGAATGGAGCAGCCAGGGCTATGCCTTCCCGGTAGCGGTCAATATTTCGGCGGTGAATTTGCAGGACAAGGG
>MEQN01000029.1:4656-4829 GCA_001770235.1 Betaproteobacteria bacterium RBG_16_58_11 | reverse complement strand
TGATTACCGAGCATGAAGTGCCGAGTCATCTGCTTGAACTCGAAGTGACTGAAACCGCCATCATGAACGAGCCGATTCTTGCCATTGAGAACATCCGCAAGCTTTCCAATATCGGAGTCCAAATGTCGATCGACGATTTTGGCACCGGCTATTCGTCGATGGCCTATATCCAG
>MEQN01000029.1:4426-4604 GCA_001770235.1 Betaproteobacteria bacterium RBG_16_58_11 | reverse complement strand
GCACGCGCACGAATGATGAAGTGATCGTGCGTTCCACCATCGATCTTGCGCATAATCTTGGCCTCAAGGCCGTGGCCGAAGGCGTGGAGAATCAAGGGGCATGGGACAAACTGCGCGAAATGGGGTGCGATTCCGCCCAAGGGTATTTCATGAGCAAGCCTTTGTCGGCAGAGAAGTT
>MEQN01000029.1:4046-4260 GCA_001770235.1 Betaproteobacteria bacterium RBG_16_58_11 | reverse complement strand
ATTACCCCGCAGCAATCGCCCACGGAACTCGCCAAGCTGTGGGGGCCGATTTGCCAATATCTCAGCAAGCGCACCGGCTATCAAGTTCAATTCAAAACCTCGAAGGATCTGCATGCATTTTGGACGGACACGGGCGATGGCGTATTCGATTTCGTTTATATCAATCCGCCGCGCTACGTAAATGCGCACGCAACGCCCGGCTACATTGCCTTTG
>MEQN01000029.1:3822-3918 GCA_001770235.1 Betaproteobacteria bacterium RBG_16_58_11 | reverse complement strand
CAAGCCTACTTGCGCGAAAAGGGTATCGATATCACCTTGGCTGCGGTCAACAGCCACGACTCGGTGTATCGAACGGTCGAAAAGGGCTTGTATCCG
>MEQN01000029.1:2598-3816 GCA_001770235.1 Betaproteobacteria bacterium RBG_16_58_11 | reverse complement strand
TGCGAGCCTTCTGCGCATCTTCGGCACGCTCGATCCGGCGACGCAGGCGCAATTCCGCGTGTTATGGAAATCCGATCCCTTGCCGCCGTTCGCTTATGCGGCGCATCCGCGCGTCCCGCCCAAAGCGATCGAAAGCATTCAGCGCGCGCTGCTGGAAATGGACGGCAATCCGGAAGGCCGCACGCTATTGGCTGCGCTCAATGTCAAAGCCATCGTGGCGGCGAAAGACAGCGATTACGACGTGATGCGCAAGATGAAGCTTAAGTTGGAATGAATGATCCTAAAAGTAGTTCGCCGCGAATTAACGCGAATCAAAACCTGCTTGAGCGTGTTTAAAAAATTAGCGTAAATTTGCGTTAATTCGCGGCTAAGTTTATAGGATGCGCGAAGCGGCGGCCCTTGGCTGCCGTGTTTGTATAGATCAAATCGCCGCCGCGCCGCCGCGCAAATGCTGGTTCGCCGCCAGATAGGCGCCCGCCCAGCCCAGCAAGCCGGACAAGACCAGCACCAGCACGCCGGCGTGCAGCGCCAGCCCTTCGAGCAGGAAATTCATACCATACAAACCGGCGATTTCGGCCACGCGCAAATTGATCAGCGCAAACGCGCCCGCCACGATCAGCCAGCCGGCGAGCCCGCCCAGCAGCCCTTGCAGCGTGCCCAGGTAGAGATAGGGGCGGCGGATGAAGGCATCGGTCGCGCCCAGCAGGCGGCTCACTTCGATCTCGTCACGTTTGGCCAGCACTTGCAAGCGTATCGTGTTGAAACCCACCGCAGCCAAGGCAAAACCCAGCAAGGCGCCCAACAGCCATACGCCATCGCGGCCCAAGCGTAAGAACGCATTCAAGCGCCGCGCCCAATCCGAATCCAGCTTCGCCGTTTGCACGCCGTTCCAGGCTTGCATCTCCTTGCGCATTTGTTCCAGTGCATCCGGATCGGCTTGCTTTGCGCCGACCATGAATGCATCCGGCAGGGGGTTCTTGCCCAGCACCGCCGCGGCATCGGTCAAGCCCATATTTTTTGACAGGGTTTTCAACGCCGCATCGCGCGCGACGAAGCGATATTCGTTCACGCCCTCGTGCGCGTCGAGCTTCGCCTCGATATCGCGCTGCGTGGCGCTGCCCGCGTTGTCCTTCAAGAACAAGCTGATCTCGGGTTGCCCCTGGGTATTGGCCGCCACCCGCCCCAGGTTGTCCACCATCAGGTACAGCCCCAAGGGCA
>MEQN01000029.1:2496-2574 GCA_001770235.1 Betaproteobacteria bacterium RBG_16_58_11 | reverse complement strand
ACAACGTCAACAAGGTGGCGAGGGGCGCCGCAAGCATGCGCTGCACGGTGAGCGCGGCGGCGGCGCGATGTTGGGCGA
>MEQN01000029.1:2196-2439 GCA_001770235.1 Betaproteobacteria bacterium RBG_16_58_11 | reverse complement strand
GCGCTGCGCCATGTGCGGGTGATGGGTGGCGATCACGATGGTCACGCCGACTTGGTTGAAGGCGGAAAACATGTCCATCAATTGCGCCGCGTAGTCGGCATCGAGATTGCCGGTGGGCTCGTCCGCGATCAAAATCGCCGGCCGGTTGACGATGGCGCGGGCGATGGCGAGGCGCTGCTGTTCGCCGCCGGAGAGGGTGATCGGCATGGCCTTCTCGCGCGACAGCAGCCCCACCTTGTCGAG
>MEQN01000029.1:1661-2159 GCA_001770235.1 Betaproteobacteria bacterium RBG_16_58_11 | reverse complement strand
AATGGAAAGCGGCAGCATCACATTCTCGAACACATTGCGGTCAAACAGCAGCCGCCCTTCCTGAAACACCATGCCGATATTGCGGCGCAGATAAGGCGTAGCACCCCGCGAGAGCTTGCCCACATTCTGCCCATGCACCAGCACGCTGCCCTGCGTCGGGCGCTCGATCGCCGCGATGAGTTTCAACAGCGTGGTCTTGCCCGCCCCCGAGGGGCCGGTCAACACTACCAATTCGCCGGTCTCGATGGTGAAGGAAAGCTCCTTCAGCGCCTCGGTGCCGCCGCGATAACGTTTGGTGACTTGGCTGAAGGTAATCATGTGAGGGGAAAGGGGTAAGGAGTTATTGAGCTTTCCATAAATGATGACAAATGTACAACGCGGTGATGTACCGCTGGTGTTGACTTGGTTTTTCGGGGCCCCTGTGCACCGCCGAGTAGCGCAGCCATGCCGGGGGTAGTCGGCGAGGACTGTCTGAGCGCGTAGCGCGAGTTCCGCAGC
>MEQN01000029.1:0-1623 GCA_001770235.1 Betaproteobacteria bacterium RBG_16_58_11 | reverse complement strand
GGCGGTAAGCGGGGTGTCTTTCTTTTTGGTTACTTTTGCTTGGACAAGCAAGAAAAAGTAACTGCCCTGCCGGGGCATAACCGGCCCTAAATAAAATGCGCATAGCGCACAAACAAGCATTGCCTATCATGAATATTGAAAAATTCACAAGGCGAACAGGGAATCGACAAATTCGCGCACGTCGAAAGCGTGTAAATCGTGTTGCGTTTCACCCACGCCGATGAAGCGCACCGGCACCGGGCGCACTTTGGCGATGGCGGCAATCACGCCGCCTTTGGCGGTGCCATCCAATTTTGTCACGACCAGACCGGTGAGGCCGAGCGCGTCATCGAAGGCTTTGACTTGCATCACCGCATTCTGGCCGGTGTTGGCATCCAGCACCAGCATGACTTCGTGCGGCGCGCTCGGATCGGTTTTGGTGATGACGCGTTTTACCTTTTTGATCTCTTCCATCAAGTGCATTTGCGTCGGCAGCCGGCCGGCGGTATCGGCGAGCACGATGTCGATGCCGCGCGCACGCGCCGCATTCACCGCATCGAAAATCACCGCCGCCGAATCGCCCGATTCTTGGCTGATCACGGCGACATGATTGCGCTCGCCCCAAGCCAGGAGCTGTTCGCGTGCCGCAGCGCGGAAGGTATCACCGGCCGCGAGCAGCACCGATTTCCCCTGGGCTTGGAAATGCTGCGCCAGCTTGCCGATGGTCGTGGTCTTGCCCGCGCCATTGACGCCCACCATCATGATCACGAAAGGGGTGTGGGTCGTGGTGTCGAGCGGCTTTTCCAGTGGCGCGAGCAAATCGATGAGCGCTTGTTTCAGCGCGTCCTTGAGTTGCAAGGCGTCGGTCAGCTTGTCGCGCTTGACCCGGGCACGCAGCGTGTCCAGCAAGCTCTGGGTCGCTTCCACCCCCATATCGGCGGTGAGCAGGATGGTCTCCAGCTCGTCATACAGTTCAGCGTCGATTGCCGTGTGGCCGGCGAATAACTCTGTCACCGGGGTATTGAGCACATCGCGCGTCTTGGACAGGCCGCGTTTTAAGCGCTCGCCCCAGGAAATGCTGGCTTCCGGGAGGGATTCCGCTTCGGGTTTGGACTTGAAGAAACTAAACATGGGGGTAGGAGTCAGATTCGAACGTATAATTTTATCCGCAATCCTATTCAGAGGCGATGAAATGGCTAATAAGTTATTGAGGTTTTTGTGTGTGGCTGGCTTAAGCCTGCCGCTGGCAAGCTTGGCCGCGAGCGAGGCACAGGAGAAAATCCTGCCCAACGGGCTGAAAGTCATCGTGAAAGAAGACCATCGCGCGCCGGTGGTCGTGTCGCAAGTCTGGTACAAAGCCGGCAGCATGGACGAGAGCAACGGCACCACCGGCGTGGCGCATGTGTTGGAACACATGATGTTCAAGGGCACTCAGTCCGTGCCGTCGGGCGAGTTCTCCAAGCGCATCGCCGCAGCGGGCGGGCGCGAAAACGCCTTCACCAACCGCGATCACACCGCGTATTTCCAAACTTTGGAAAAATCCAAACTCGAACTCGCGCTGAAACTGGAGGCCGATCGCATGCACAACTTGGTGCTGTCGGATAAAGAGTTCACCAAAGAAATCGAAGTGGTGCGCAACGAGCG
>MEQN01000028.1:9923-18074 GCA_001770235.1 Betaproteobacteria bacterium RBG_16_58_11 | reverse complement strand
GTCGGCCAGCGGCATTTGCGCGGTGGAGACGGTGTCATGGTGCAAGCCGCGCTTTTGCGGCTCGCCCCAAGTCAGACCGACGGCGGAAAGATTGTCGCCCTCTTCGCCGCCGCGGAATTCGGCATGATCGAGCAGCTCGGGGATGGCGCGGGTGATGGTGTAGGTGTCGATGATGGAGGCGATCTCCGCCACTGACAGCACGCTCCATACCCCATCGGAGCAAAGCATCAGCGTGTCGCCGTCGCGAATCGGCATGCGTTTTCCCAGCTCCACGTCCGGCGGCAGAAAACCGCCCAGGCAGTTATAGATTTTGTTGCGTTCGGGATGGGTGTACATCTCCGCTTCGGAGATTTTCCCCTCATCGAACATCTGCTGCACCTTGGAATGGTCCTTGGTGCGGGTGACCATGCGCATGCCGCGGAACATATAGAGCCGCGAGTCGCCCACATGCGCCCAGTACGCATGGTCTTGCTGCACGATGGCGGCGACGCAGGTGGTGCGCGGCGATTCCAACAGATTGTGCTTGGCGGTGTAATCCAAAATCGCTTCGTGACCGCTGATCATGGCGGCGGAGAGAAAGCGATGCGGGTCTTTGATGTGCGGTCGCGCGTGCTTCTGGAACATGTCGGCGATCATCTGCACGGTGATCTGCGCCGCGACTTCGCCATGAAAATGCCCGCCCATGCCGTCGGCGACGACCAGCAGCACCGCATCCTTGCTATAAGAATAAGCGACGCGGTCTTGATTGTATTTGCGGCCGCCTTGGCGGCTTTGCTGAAAAACGGCGAATTTCATCTGAATAGCTCTAAAAAAGTTCTTTGGTCAGGGTTTGACGAATGGTGTCGAGCAGCTTGGGTTTTTTCGGCGGCGGCTCGGGAAAGTGTTCCAGGATGGCTTTTTGCAACTGGAACACGCTTTGCGGCCGGTCCATATAATTGAGTTGCAAGCACCAGTCGATGATTTCCAAGAGCCGATCCGAATATTGGCCGCCCCATAGTTTTTTGGCCGAAGCGAGCTTGTCATTCTGCAAGCGCTGGTCGGCAGCCTGCGGCGCAAAACCGGCGAGACAGGAAAACATGGTCGCGCCCACGCTGTAAATATCCGTCCAGGGGCCGAGCAAGTCGCGGTTTTTGTACTGCTCGGGGGAGGCGAAGCCGGGCGTGTACATGGGCGAAAGCTTGGTTTTTTCCAAGGTCAGCGTCTGCCGCGCGGCGCCGAAATCGAGCAACACCGGCGAGCCGTCCAGGCGGATATAGATGTTGGCCGGCTTGATATCGAGATGCAGGATCTTATGCGTATGCACTTCGCGCAAGCCATTCAGCAGCTCGGCGAATACGCGGCGGATAAAGCTTTCCCGCACCACGCGCTTGCGCGATTGGATTTCGTCTTGCATGGTCTTGCCGCGCTCGTAGCGCATGACCATGTATACCGTTTCGTTGGCGCGGAAAAAATTGGTCACGCGCACCACGTTGGGGTGGTTGATCTTGGCCAGCGCGCGGCCTTCCTCGAAAAAGCACTTCATGCCGTAGCGGAAAGTGGCCAGATTCTCCGCCGTGGTCGCTTGCACCAAGGAGCCTTCCTCGCGCAATACGAGCTGGCTGGGCAGGTACTCTTTGATGGCGACCGGCACACCATTTTCGTCATGCGCGAGATAAACGATACTAAAGCCGCCCCCCGACAACTGTTTGGCTATCTTATAGTTTTGGAGTTGGTAGGCCTTAGGGAGCGCGCGATTAGCTTGGCTGGGCATCTGACTTTTTCATAAATGTTCTTTTATTTTCGGTATTTATTGCGATAAAGTAAAGCCTTGTCTCAATTTGAAAGCGAATCATGATCTATAGCATGACCGGCTACGCCGCCCTGAGCCAGGAATTGCCCCAGGGCACGATCAATCTGGAGATCAAGTCGGTTAATTCCCGTTATCTCGATATCCAGTTCCGCATCATGGACGAGTTGCGCGGACTCGAGCCCAGCCTGCGCGAGCTGATCGGCAGCCGCTTAGCGCGCGGCAAAATTGATTGCCGCCTAGGCTTTTCAGCGGCTATAACGGCGGAAAGTTTAAGCCGCGTCAATTCCGGGCTGATCGATCAACTCCTTAGCCTAGATAAGTTGGTGCGCGAACGCGCCCCCGAAGCTGCCCCGCTCAGCGTGGCCGAGATCCTGCGCTGGCCCGGCGTGATCGCCTCGGAGGAGTTATCCAAAGATGTCTTGAAGGACGCCGTGCTGGCGCTGCTCACCCGCGCGCTGGACGATCTGGCCGCCAGCCGTTCGCGCGAAGGCGCCAAACTCAAGGACATCATCCTCGACCGCGCCGCGCAAATAGATGGCTTGGTGGCCCGCATTAAGCCCAAAACCGCCACTATCGTCGCCAATTTTCAGGAAAAGCTGCGCCAAAAGCTGAAAGATGCTGAGGTTGGCGCTGACGACGATCGCATGCGTCAAGAGATTGTCCTGTTCGCGCAGAAAATCGATGTGGATGAAGAGCTGGAACGCCTCACCGCGCACCTGACCGAGTTGAAGCGCATCCTCGGCAAAGGCGGCGGCGCCGGCAAGCGCCTGGATTTCCTGATGCAGGAATTGAACCGCGAAGCCAATACCCTCGGCTCGAAATCGGTGGATGCGGAAATGTCTCAAGCCTCGATGGACATGAAAGTGCTGATCGATCAGATGCGGGAACAGATACAGAATATTGAGTGAGGTGTTAAATGTCGGGCAATATCTTCATCGTCTCCGCGCCCTCCGGCGCGGGTAAAACCAGCCTCGTCAAAGCCCTGCTGGAGGCGGATTCCCAGGTCAAGCTTTCCGTTTCCTACACCACGCGCGCGCCGCGTCCGGGGGAGGTGGATGGCGTGAACTACCACTTTGTATCCATGGATGATTTCATGGCGATGCTGAATCGCGGCGATTTTCTGGAAAGCGCGGAGGTGTACGGCAACCGCTATGGCACTTCGCAGCGTTGGATCGAGGCGCAGGTCGCAACCGGCGTGGATATCTTGCTGGAAATAGACTGGCAGGGCGCGGCCCAGGTGAGGAAGCTCATGCCGCAGGCGATTTCGATTTTCGTGCTGCCGCCATCAGGAGCCGCCTTGCGCGAGCGGCTCACCGGGCGGGGACAGGATTCGGAGCAGATCATCGCCGGCCGCCTGGCGGCCGCGCGCGAGGATATGAGCCATGTATCTGAATTTGATTATGTTATTATTAACGACGATTTCACTGCCGCTGCGGCCGATCTGCAAGCGGTGGTGAGGGCGAGCCGCTTGACGCTGTCGAAACAGATGGCGAAAAACGGCGCGCTGATCGAAAGCCTGTTCGCGTAAGTCCGATCAATATCCCAGATTTTAGAGGTCCTCCAATGGCACGTATTACCGTCGACGATTGCATGCACCACATCCCCAACCGCTTTGAATTGGCGCTGGCCGCTACCGCACGCGCGCGTCAAATCGCCAACGGCGCAACGCCGCTGGTCGAGATCAACCGCGACAAGCCGACCGTGATCGCGCTGCGCGAGATCGCACTCGGCAAAGTCGGCATGGAAGTGCTCAACAAAGGCCAGGCTTAATTTCTAACAAGGGCTTTTGAACCACGGGGAACACGGGGTTCACGGGGAAGACACACAAGCCCATGTGCTGCCGGGTGTAATGTTCAAGCACACGATTTTTTGCTTTCCCCGTGCCCCCCGTGGTTAATTGTTTTTTTAGGATGATGCGCAGCTAGGTTTTAATCTTGGGATACCATGCACTTAGCCGAACTCGCCGAACATATCTCCTACCTCAAACCAGACGATGTCGCGCTGGTTGAAAAAGCCTATCAATTCAGTAAGTCCGCCCACGAAGGGCAATTCCGCAAGAGTGGCGATCCTTACATCTCGCACCCGGTCGCGGTAGCCAAACTCCTCGCCAAGTGGCACCTGGATGCGCAGGCCTTGGCGGCGGCTTTGCTGCACGATGTAGTCGAGGACACGCCCGCCACCAAACAGCAAGTGCGCGAGCTGTTCGGCAAGCAGGTGGCCGAGTTGGTGGATGGCGTCTCCAAGCTCGATCGCATCGAGTTCCAGACCGAGGTGCACGCCCAAGCCGAAAATTTCCGCAAAATGCTGCTGGCGATGGCGCGCGATGTGCGCGTGATCCTGATCAAGCTCGCCGATCGGCTGCACAATATGCGCACGCTGGATTCGATGGCGCCGCCCAAGCGCAAGCGCATCGCCAAGGAAACCCTGGAGATCTACGCGCCGATCGCGAACCGCATGGGGCTCAACAGCGTGTACGGGGAGCTGGAAGATTTAGGGTTTCGTTATCTTTACCCCACGCGCTATCGAGTGCTGGCCTCGGCGGTCAAAGCCGCGCGGGGCAATCGCCGCGCCTTGGTGGAAAAAGTGCTGGAGGCGATTCAACACAAGCTCCGTGATGCCGGAGTAGACGCCAATGTGAAAGGGCGCGAAAAGCATCTCTACAGCATCTATAAAAAGATGCAGGGCAAGTCGCTGACATTCTCCGAGGTGTACGACATCTACGGCTTTCGCGTGATCGTGAAAGAGGTGCCGGCCTGTTATCTCGCGCTGGGCGCGCTGCATGGCTTGTACAAACCGATCCCGGGCAAATTCAAGGATTACATCGCCATCCCCAAGGCCAATGGCTATCAATCCTTGCACACCACGCTGTTCGGGCCTTATGGCACGCCGCTCGAAGTGCAGATCCGCACCCAGGACATGCACAAAATAGCCGAAGCCGGCGTGGCCTCGCACTGGTTGTACAAAACCGGCGAAGAGTCGGCCAAGGATGCGCAGAAAAAAACCCACCAATGGCTGCAAAGCCTGCTGGAGATTCAAAGCGAAAGCGGCGACGCGATCGAGTTTCTGGAACACATCAAGGTCGATCTGTTCCCGGACGAAGTGTATGTGTTCACGCCCAAGGGAGTGATCATGGCGTTGCCGCGCGGCGCCACCGCGGTGGATTTCGCCTACAGCGTGCATACGGATATCGGCAATCGCTGCACTGCCGCCAAAATCAACGACGAACTCGCGCCCTTGCGCACCGAATTGCGCAACGGCGACCGGGTGGAAATCGTGACCGCGCCGCACGCCCATCCCAATCCCGTCTGGCTGAATTATGTGGTCACCGGCAAAGCGCGCGCGCATATCCGGCATTCGCTCAAGACCATGCATTCAAAAGAGGCGGCGGAACTGGGCGGACGATTGCTGGATCAGGCCTTGCGCGCACTCAAAATAGATCCTGCTGCGATTGATGATGCGCGCTGGGCGGAACTGTTGCGCGAGTTGGGCGCCAAGAGCCGGGAAGAAGTGCTCGCCGACATCGGCTTGGGCCGGCGCTTGAATCTGGTGGTGGCGCGCCGCCTGCTTGCCTCGGGCGAAGCGCCGGCCACCGAGAAAAAACCGCTGGGCTCGCTCACCATACGCGGCAGCGAGGGCATGGCGGTGCAATTCGCCCAATGCTGCCAGCCGATTCCCGGCGACCCGATTCTCGGCATGATCAACAAGGGCAAGGGGCTCATCATTCACACCCACGATTGCCCTGTGATCGCGCAATTTCGCGCCGACCCGGATAAATGGGTGGACGTGGAATGGGACCCGGAAACCAAGAAACTGTTCGACGTGAAAATCAAGCTCATGGTGGCCAACCAGCGCGGCGTGCTGGCCAAGGTGGCGGCCGAAATCGCCAACGAGAATTCCAATATCGAAAACGTGAGCATGGAAGAAGAAGACGGCAGCGCCTATACCTCGATGGTTTTCACCCTGCAAGTCGAAGACCGCACCCACTTGGCGCGCGTGATGCGCGGCTTGAGGCAAATACCGGAAGTGGTGCGGATTGCGCGGGTGAAAGGGTGATTGAGTGATTAGGCGATTGAGTGATTCGCTCAATCACAGTTCACCGTTTACCCAATCACCATTTACGTAACTCAAACAGGAACAACATGAACAAAACCATCATCAAAACCAACGATGCCCCCCAAGCCATCGGCACTTATTCGCAAGCGGTCAAGGCCGGCAATACCGTGTATCTCTCGGGCCAGATCGGGCTCGCCCCGGCGAGCATGCAATTGGTGGAGGGCATCGAGCAGCAAATCCATCGCGTGTTCAAAAACCTGCAAGCGGTGGCGCTGGCATCAAACGGCACGCTCGCTGACGTGGTGAAGCTGAATGTGTATCTTACCGACCTGGGCCACTTCGCCCAGGTGAACGAAATCATGGCGCAGTATTTTCATGAGCCTTATCCGGCCCGCGCCGCTGTCGGCGTCGCCTCATTGCCGCGCGGTGCGCTGGTCGAGGCGGATGCGGTCATGGTAATCGGTTAGCCCGTAGGGGCGAGGCATGCCTCGCCCGCGCCCGCGATGTCGCAACCTATTCCAGCCAGCCACCCCGACGTCTCCACCGGCAGCGCCGACGCCATTCTGGATGCGCTCGGCAAAGCGACACGTGAAAAAATAGCCAAACTCGGCATTCACCGCGATTTCGATTTCATCTTGCATTTGCCGCTGCGTTATGTGGATGAAACCCATATTTATCCTATCGCCCATGCGCCGTATGGGCAACTCGTGCAGGTCGAGGCCATGATCGTCAACAGCGAGGTACGCTTCCGCCCGCGCCGCCAATTGGTGTGCCTGGTGGAAGACGGCAGCGGCGAGATGTATGTGCGCCTGCTGAATTTTTATCCCAGCCAACAAAAGATGCTGGCCGTTGGCAGCCGGGTGCGGCTCTTGGGCGAGCTGCGCGTGGGTTTTCTCGGGCCGGAGATGGTGCATCCGCAGATTCGCGTGGTGCGCGAAGGGGTGCCGCTGAAGGAAAATCTCACGCCGGTCTATCCCACCACCGCCGGCCTGGGCCAAGAGCCATTGCGCAAATTGATCGGCCGCGCGCTGGCGGGTTGCGATTTGCAAGACACGCTGCCCGCTTCCGTGCTGCGTCAGCATCACTTGGCCAGCTTCGAAGACAGTGTGCGTTTTTTGCATGAGCCCCCGCCGGATGCGCCCATCAATGAATTGGAAACACGTGAACATTGGGCGTGGAAGCGTCTGATCTTTGACGAGCTGCTGGCGCAACAGCTTTCCATGCGCCGGCATTATGCGCGGCGGCATGATTTGATCGCGCCGGCTTTACCGGCGAAACAAACATTAACCCAGACTTTACTCGCAGCGCTGCCTTTCGCCTTGACCGGCGCGCAGCAGCGCACCTTCGATGAAATCAGCCGCGATTTGAGCGCGCGCCACCCCATGCAGCGTTTGCTGCAAGGCGATGTGGGCAGCGGCAAAACCATCGTGGCGGCGCTCGCGTGTTTGCAGGCGATCGAAAACGGCTATCAGGCGGCGGTGATGGCGCCGACAGAAATTCTCGCCGAGCAGCATTACCGCAAGCTGCACGAATGGCTGAGCCCGCTGGGCATCACCGTGGCGTGGATCGCCGCCAGCGTGCCCAAGCGTGCGCGCGACACCATGCTGGCGCAGGTCGCGAGCGGTGAAGCGCAACTCGCGGTCGGCACCCATGCCTTGTTCCAGGAGCAAGTCAATTTCTCGCGTCTCGGCCTTGCGGTGGTGGATGAGCAGCATCGCTTTGGCGTGGAGCAACGCCTGGCCCTGCATAACAAAGGCGTGAACCCGCATCAACTCATGATGAGCGCGACGCCGATCCCGCGCACGCTATCGATGAGCTATTACGCCGATCTCGATGTGTCGGTGATCGACGAGCTGCCGCCGGGACGCACGCCGATCGTGACCAAGCTGGTGGAAGACGCGCGCCGCGATGAAGTGATCGAGCGTGTGCGCGCGGCATGTGCAACCGGCCGCCAAGCGTATTGGGTGTGCCCGCTGATTGAAGAATCCGAGAAGCTGCAACTGCAAACCGCGCTCGATACCTATGAGGTATTGAGCAGCGACTTCCCCGATCTCAAAGTGGGCTTGGTGCATGGCCGCATGAAGTCGAAGGAGAAAGCCGAGACCATGGCCGCGTTCAAGGCGGGCGAGATTCAGCTCTTGGTCGCGACGACGGTGATCGAAGTCGGCGTGGACGTGCCCAACGCCAGCCTGATGGTGGTCGAACACGCCGAGCGCATGGGCTTGGCGCAATTGCATCAACTGCGCGGCCGGGTCGGGCGCGGTGCGGCAAAAAGCGCGTGTATCCTGCTTTTTTCGCCGCCGCTGTCG
>MEQN01000028.1:9770-9882 GCA_001770235.1 Betaproteobacteria bacterium RBG_16_58_11 | reverse complement strand
ATCTATGAACTGACCGATGGGTTTGAGATAGCGCGCCGGGATTTATCGCTGCGCGGCCCGGGCGAATTCCTCGGTGCGCGCCAAAGCGGGGTGCCCATGCTGAAAATCGCCG
>MEQN01000028.1:9590-9715 GCA_001770235.1 Betaproteobacteria bacterium RBG_16_58_11 | reverse complement strand
ATTGCGCAGCGCGCCCGATGCCGCCGAGCAACACCTCGCGCGCTGGCTGGCGCGCGCGGAGCACTATTTAAAGGTGTAGGGGCGAGGCATGCCTCGCCCGCAGGAGGCATGCCTCGCCCGCAGGA
>MEQN01000028.1:3614-9552 GCA_001770235.1 Betaproteobacteria bacterium RBG_16_58_11 | reverse complement strand
GCCCGCAGGAGGCATGCTTTGCCAGCGTTGGCCTGGGATTTGCTTGACATAGATAGCCAAGCATCATGTAATTAGCCCCGCACCCCATTTAGATGAGGTTTTGCCGGGTTTCAAAGCATTATTGCGGCGAATCTTCGTCGGCAATGATGAATATAACGATAGGAGATAACAATGAGATTAATCGTCATATTGCTGGCGGTGTCGACGTGGCTTACGTGTATGCCGGCGCGCGCCGCCGACTATTACATCCTGGGCGTGCAGGATTATGTGAAAAATCCGATTCTGGTCGTGCGCGATTACGAGGGGCTGACCGCCTACCTGAGCAAGGTATTGAAGAAGCCGGTGCGCGTGGAATCCGTCAAGACCTACGATGAATACATGAAGAAAGCCGCAGCCAAGCGCTTCCATTTCATGTATGCGCCGCCTTCGATGATCATGAAAGCGCATTTCACTGCCGGCTACGAGCCGGTGGTAAAAATTCCCGGCTTGCTCTCGGCTTCATTCTTGGCGATGTCCGATGCCAATATCGCGTTTCCGGAAGACATGAAGGGCAAGCGCATCGGGTTTTACGAGAAGGACGCGATGATCACCCAGCTCGCGCTGGCCGATCTTAAGGGCGAAGGATTCGATCCGGCCACTTTCTTTAAAAGCATTACCTATTACAGCGATTCCAATGCCGTGATAAACGCCCTGCAATACAAACTGATCGATGTGGGCGTGGCCAATAGCTCGCTCTTCAACGTCTGGACCAATCGCGGCTACAACTTAAATCTGGTGCTGCAAGGCAAGGGGGTGCCGCATTTGACCTTCGCCGTGCGCGGCGACATGCCGGCGGCTACCAAGCAGGCGGTGGCGCAGGCCCTGCTCAAGGCGCACACGGATAAGGATGGGCAGGATTATTTCAAATTCAGCTCGTTCCCGAATTTCGAGCCGGCCAAGGTCTCGGATTACGATGAATTGGTGAAATTCCTCGGCATTACCAAGTAAGCCAAGTAAGCCGGCATGTTACCGATATATCTATCTCAGGAATCACGCTGGAAGGAGTGCTTCATGCGGCATATTTTGCTAGTGGGCGCCTTGGCGTTGGCGTTCGCGGCGAGTCCGGTTCGCGCGGCGAACGTCTTGTTCGGCATTGCCGAGGGCGTGGCGGAACAGGCCAGCTTCGGCGAGCTGCAAGACAAGTATCAGCCGCTGGCGGATTATTTGGGCCGCGTGTTGAAAAACAAAGTCACGCTGGAATCCTCGCAGAATATTCCAAGCGCGATGGCCAACCTGCAGAAGGGCCGCTTCGATTTGATGTTCTGCCGGCCTTCCAACGTCGCCGCCAAGGCGATCCGCGACAATAAATATCAATTGGTGGCGATGGCCAAGGGTGATTTCGCGGCCAACTTCATCGTGCGCAAGGATCACTCCTTCAAAAAGCCGGAGGATATCCTGCCCATGATCATCGCCATGCCGGAAGGAAGCTCATTGATGGCGAAAGCCGGGCTGGCCACGATGCGCGATATGGGCGGCAAACCCAAACCCGAGCAAGTTCGTTACACCCGCTATCAGGAAGCGGTGCCCTTCATGCTGGAAAAGCAGTTCGCCGATGTGGGCATCGTGGCGCCGGTGCAGGCAAAAGCCTGGGAGAAAAAAGGCGGCGTGGTTTTTTTCAAGAGCAAGAAATTGCCGTTCTGGTCCATCATCGCCTCACCCAGGATGAGCCGCGCCGACGTGGATAAAATGCAAAAAGCGCTGATCGAGATGGAGAGCAGCGACGAAGGTAAAAAGATACTGGCTAAAATCGGCGTGAAGGGCTGGGTGCCGGGCAAGGCGCAGGAATACGTGGAGATGCTGAGCTGGTTGGGAGTGTGAAACCAGGATTCAGGATTCGGGATTCAGCCAACTGTAGGGTGGGTTAGCGTTTTTTGCGTAACCCACCAAGCGTGCGCAGCACACAATCCTTTTTTTGATGAGTGCCTAACGGCACGGTTGGCGGGTTACGGCGCAAAAAACGCGCCTAACCCACCCTACATAGATTATGAAACCGTTTAAGTAAGCGCCATTCTGACCAGCCCCGCTTTTTTACGTCCCGATGACGCCGCCGGTGGGGGAGCTGGGGCTGGCGGTGTAGATTTTCTTGGGCATGCGGCCGGCGAGATAGGCTTCGCGCCCGGCTTGCACGGCTTTTTTCATGGCCGAGGCCATCAGCACCGGATTTTGCGCCTGGGCGATGGCGGTGTTCATCAGCACCGCGTCGCAGCCCAGTTCCATCGCGATGGTGGCATCCGATGCGGTGCCCACGCCGGCATCGACAATGATCGGCACCTGCGCGTGTTCCATGATGATCTGCAAATTCCACGGATTGAGAATCCCCATGCCGGAGCCGATCAGCGAGGCTAGGGGCATCACCGCGACACAGCCGATTTCTTCCAATTGCTTGGCGATGATCGGGTCGTCCGAGGTATAGACCATGACTTGAAAGCCGTCTTTGACCAGCACCTCCGCCGCACGCAGCGTTTCCACCACATTCGGAAACAGCGTTTTCGGATCGCCCAATACTTCCAGTTTCACCAGCGTATGGCCATCGAGCAACTCGCGCGCCAAGCGCAAGGTGCGGATCGCATCCTCCGCCGTATAGCAGCCCGCCGTGTTGGGGAGGTAGGTGTATTTCGACGGCGGCAGCGCATCGAGCAGGGAAGGCTGGCTGGCGTCTTGGCCGAGGTTGGTGCGGCGTATCGCCACCGTGACGATCTGCGCCCCGCTGGCGTCCACCGCCTGTTTGGTTTCGTCGAAGTCTTTGTATTTGCCGGTGCCGACGAGCAGGCGGGAAGAATAGGTTTTACCGGCGATAGTCAGTGTGTGCATATTTAGGATTCGGGATTCAGGATTCAGGGCTATGTGCTAGCCGCCGCCAACCGCGACGACGATTTCGAGCTGGTCGCCGTCTTGCAGTTTTACTTGAGCGTATTGGCTGCGCGGCACGATTTCGCCGTTGCGTTCCACCGCAACGCGCTTGCCGCTTAGCTGCATATTTTCCAATAGTTGAGCCAGGCTGATCCGGGCGTCAAGCTGCTGCGGCGAACCATTTACTGTAAGCGTGATCACGGCTTGCTTCTGTCAAAAATCCAAGCGGAATTCTATCACGCAGCCGATATACCCGCATGCAGCAGCAAATCAACTTGCGCTTCGATTGATGCTATCTATACTGATTTCATAAGAAATAGATTTTTTGTGCGTTTCAATCGTTGTTAAAAGGAGGCTCCCGATGAAGTCATTTAATCTTGGAACAGTGTTGTTAGCCGCCGTGCTGCTGGGCGGTTCGGGCGTATCTTTTGCCGCGGAGAAGGGTGATAAAGTCGATCGCGGCAAGCGGGAATATGATGGCAACTGCGCCGTCTGTCATGGCGCTGCGGGCAAGGGCGATGGGCCTTACCGGGAGTTTATTAGCAAGATCCCCGACTTGACCGTGCTCGCCAAGAATAACAAGGGCGTCTTCCCCATCAATCGCGTGTATGAAGTGGTCGATGGCAGGCAAGTAATCAAGGCCCACGGCACGCGCGACATGCCCATCTGGGGCAGGGAATACAGCATCGCGGCGGCCGAGCAATATCGAGATGTGGATTACGATCAAGAGGCATTTGTGCGCACGCGCATCTTGTCCTTGATCGATTACCTGTATCGCATTCAAGTGAAGTGATTGGTTCCTTTTGAAACGGCTGCCTAGCGATGGTTCTTATCGCTAGGCAGCCGTTTCTTTTACTAGCGGCCACGATTGCAACGCTCGCTGTGGCTGACAGGGGGTGCGAGTTGGCTGTAAACTAGCCGCGTTTCACGGCCATGCGGGCGTAGTTCAATGGCAGAACGAGAGCTTCCCAAGCTTTAGATGTGGGTTCGATCCCCATCGCCCGCTCCACGCTTTCCCTCCGAGGTCGCCATGCCTAAATCTCTCCCCCAATATTTCAAGTACGCATTGTTCGGCGTGGCCGGGTTGATTGCCTTGTTCGCGCTCTTGCTCGCCGTCGTGGCGTTTACGGTCGATCCGAATTCGTTCAAGCCGCAAATCGTCAAGCTGGTGCAGGAGAAAAAACAGCGCACGCTCAGCATTGACGGCGACATTAAGCTCAAGTTATTCCCTAAACTGGGTGTCGATCTGGGCAAAACTCGCCTCTCCGAACATAAAAGCCCGCAGGAATTCGCGGCGCTGGAGAGCGTGAAGCTGTTCGTGGCCTGGCTGCCGCTCTTGAAAAAAGAACTGGTGGTGGACAAGATCAGCGTGGATGGCGTGCGCGCCAATCTCATCCGCTATGCCGATGGCAGCACCAATATCGACGACTTGTTGAGCAAAGAAGAATCGAAACAAGTCATATTCGATGTTGAAGGCATGAAAATCAAACACGGCACGCTCAGTTTCGACGACCGCATGGCGAAGCACAAACTGGGCATCACTGAATTCGAAATGGAAAGCGGGCGGCTGAAGGACAACACGCACACCGATATCGAGCTCGATTTCAAAGTGACGGGTGATAACCCGAAAATCGCAGCGCATGTGAAAGCGAAAAGTGGCCTCTTGTTCGTGCTGGAAGAAAAACATTACACGCTGGACGATTTGAATTTGAAGCTGAGCGGCGAGGCGGTGGGCATCAAGAATCTGGAGCTCAGCGCCCAAGGCGATATCGATGCCCAGCTCAAGGCCCAAGTCTTTTCACTGAAGAATGTGAAGCTCGATCTCAAGGGCAATCGCGCGGCGGACAAACTCGATATTGCGCTGAATGCGCCCAAGCTGATCCTGACGCCATCCAAGGCGGAAGCATCGAAGCTCACGCTGGAGGCGAAAATCGAGCAGGCGAACGGCAAGCTGACGGCCACGCTGACCCTGCCCGATTTGGCTGGCAACGCCAAGCATTTCAGCGTGAGTCAGTTGAGTCTGGATATCGACGGCAAGCAAGGCGACAACAAGATCAAGGCCAAGCTAACCAGCCCCCTTGCCGGCAGCCTCGACGCGCAAACGTTTAATCTCACCAAGCTGGTTGTCAACCTGGATGTCGCCAATCCCAAGCTCTCCAAAAGCGGCATGAAATTTGTGCTCAGCGGCGATGCGCGCGCCGATATGGTTAAACAGCAAGCGGCCGCGAACTTAAATGCCAAGCTCGACGACAGCACCATCCAGGCCAAGCTCGGCATGAGCCAGTTCACCAATCCGCATTTCAGCTTCGATATCAATATCGATCAGTTGGATTTGGATCGCTACCTGCCGCCCAAGGGAAAAGCAGAAAAATCCCAGCCGGAAAGCCCGATTGATTTATCGGCGTTGAAATCGCTCAATGCCAGCGGCAGCGTGCGCATCGGCCAATTGAAAGTGGCGAATGTAAAATCCAGCAATGTCCGGCTCGATCTCAAGGCGGGCGCCGGGCGAGTAGAAGCGAATCCCTTGTCGGCGAATCTGTATCAAGGCGCCATGAAAGGTGCGTTCTCTGCCACCACCACCGCGAGTCCGAAAATCGCCGTGCAACAAAACTTGACCGGCATCAGCATCGGCCCGCTGCTCAAAGATATGGCGGACAAGGACTTGCTTGAGGGGCGCGGCAACGTATCGCTCAACGTGACCACGCAAGGCGCGACCACCAGCGCCATGAAAAAAGCGCTCAATGGCAGCGCCGCGGTGAATTTGCAGGATGGCGCAATCAAGGGCATCAACATCGCTTCCACCTTGCGCAACGCTCAGGCTAAGCTGGGCATGCAAAGCGGCAGCCAAACCCAAGCCGCCTCCGCGACCGAGAAGACCGACTTCAGCGAACTCAAAGCCAGCTTTGCGATTAACCATGGCGTGGCGCACAACGACGACCTCTCCGCAAAATCCCCCCTGCTGCGGCTCGCCGGCAAGGGCGATATCAATATCGGCGCCGGTTCCATGGACTATGTGGCCAAAGCCACCGTGGTCGGCTCGCTCGAAGGC
>MEQN01000028.1:3350-3513 GCA_001770235.1 Betaproteobacteria bacterium RBG_16_58_11 | reverse complement strand
GGCCGCTGAATCGGCCAAAGCCAAGCTGGAAGAGAAAAAAATCGAAGTGAAAGAAAAAGCCAAAGAAAAATTGCAGGAAAAACTCAAAGGGTTGTTCGGCCGCTAATTTGCTCTTGAAGTTTATTTGGCCCAGTTTTGCAAGCGCAGCTCGCTCACGCGGGAG
>MEQN01000028.1:2146-3226 GCA_001770235.1 Betaproteobacteria bacterium RBG_16_58_11 | reverse complement strand
CGCCAGGGCTTGAACCGGCAAGACGGTCACCAAGGCTGCAAGGGCCTCGGCATTGCGCTCGATGTGCTGGCTTTTTTGCACCCCGCGCCATAATTCGCCATAAGTGACGACGGAAATACCGGCATGGCCGGCGGGCAGTTTGGCCAGCTTGCGGGCGACAGTGGGCGGCTTGTTCTTGATGAGATAAATGCAGGTATTGGTATCGAGCAGATAACGGGCGGTGCTCACAGTGTTTCCCGTTCTTGGGGCGCGGTCTCACCGCGATCCTCGCTCATGAAATCATCCGAGAAGGCGTTCAGCACCGCCAGCACGCTTTCGGCGGTGCTCGGGCGCTCGCGCAACACGACTTCGTTGCCGCGCCGGAAAATCTCCACCTCGCTGCTGTTGAAGCGGAATTCCTTCGGCAGGCGCACGGCTTGGCTGTGCCCGGATTTGAATACGCGAGTGGTTGTCATGCGAGTCTCCTTATGGATATACGTAAAGTATATACAATCGGGTTCGGTGGTCAAGCTACAATAGGGCATGTCCGATTTCGCCTCCCGCCTCATTGCCTGGCAGAAAAGCCACGGCCGCCACGACCTGCCGTGGCAGAACACGCGCGATCCTTACCGCATCTGGGTATCCGAAATCATGTTGCAGCAGACGCAGGTGGCGACGGTCATTCCTTACTATCAGCGCTTCATGGCGCATTTTCCCAGTATCGCCAGTCTGGCGGCGGCGGATGAGGACGCGGTGCTCGCGCATTGGAGCGGCCTGGGCTATTACGCGCGTGCGCGCAATTTGCATGCGGCGGCGCGGCAGATTGTGGTGTGGCATCAAGGGGTTTTTCCCGATAGCGTTGCGGCCATCGCCGCCTTGCCCGGCATCGGGCCTTCCACCGCGGCGGCGATTGCGGCTTTTGCGTTTGGCGCGCGCGGTGCGATTCTCGATGGCAATGTGAAACGCGTATTGGCGCGTTGTTTTGGCATTGAAGGTTTCACCGGCGACAAAGCCGTGGAAGCAAAGCTGTGGGCGCTGGCCGAATCGCTGTTGCCGGATGCAGAGATCGAACGCTATATCCAAGGCCTGATGGATCTGGGC
>MEQN01000028.1:198-2109 GCA_001770235.1 Betaproteobacteria bacterium RBG_16_58_11 | reverse complement strand
TGCCCGCTGAATGAGCAATGTGTCGCGCGGCGCGATGATCGCATCGCGCAACTACCGACCCCGAAACCAAAGAAAACCACTCCCGAACGCGCAACGGTGATGCTTATTTTGCGCCGCGGCAATGAGGTGCTATTGGAGAAGCGTCCCACCCAAGGCACCTGGGGCGGCTTGTGGAGCTTCCCCGAAGTCGCGCCCGAGGTGGTGTTGAATAGCCATCTGCAAACCCGCTTCGGCGTGCAGGCGCAGCGCGTCGCGCCGCTGCCGCCGCTGGTGCATACTTTCACGCATTTCCGGCTCACGATTCGGACGCTCGTGGTGTGGGTGAGCAAACCCGGCGAGGTTCATCCCGGCACGATGTGGTTGGATCGCTTCGATGCGCTCGGCGCGGCGCTGCCCACGCCAGCGAGACGGTTACTCGATCTGCTAGACTGAATTAAGCGGTAAACATTTGTAAGATACCCGTAACTTAAGCAACGGCTTCAACTCGATGACAAATCTGTTTTGGATCTGGACGCAATTCGCGCTGTGCGTGCTGCTGATCGGCGTCGCCGGCTTCAAGCTGTCGCGCTATGGCGATGTGATCGCGGAAAAAACCGGCATGGGCGGCACCTGGGTCGGGCTGATCCTGCTCGCCACGGTGACCTCGCTGCCTGAACTTGTCACCGGCATCAGCGCGGTGTCGTTCGCGAATACCCCGGAGATTGCAGTGGGCGATGTGTTGGGGAGTTGTGTTTTTAATTTGATGATTATTGTGGTCTTGGATTTTTTGCACCGCGGTGAATCGGTGTACAACCGCGCCAGCACCGGCCATATTCTTTCCGCCGGGTTTGGTGTCGTGCTGATTGGCATCGTGGGCTTCAATATCCTGCTGGCGCAAAGTGCTTACGTCTGGCGCATCGGGCACGTGGGTTTGTATACGCCCATCATTCTCCTGGTCTACGCCATCGCGATGCGTACCATATATCGCTATGAGCGCGCACATCTCGATGCTTACACCGAGCAATCTGTGGAGCGCTATCCGTCACTGACATTGCGCGAAGCGGTGATGGGTTATGCGATCGCGGCGGCGGTGGTGGCAGCGGCCGGTTTGTGGCTGCCGTTTGTGGGCAAGCAACTCGCCCTCACCATGGGCTGGCATGAGAGTTTTGTCGGTACGATCTTCGTGGCTTTTGTCACCTCCGTGCCTGAACTGGTAGTGACCATCGCGGCCTTGCGCATCGGCGCGTTGGATATGGCTATCGGCAACTTGTTGGGCAGCAACCTGTTCGATATCGCGATCCTGGCGCTGGATGATTTGCTTTATCTGCCGGGGCCGATTCTTTCGCATGTATCGGCCACTCATGGCGTCTCCGCACTGTCCGCGATGGTCATGACCGGCGTGGCGATTATCGGTTTGCTGTATCGACCGCGAACCCGCGTGTTCAAAACCGTGGGCTGGGTCAGCATCTTTTTGTTTTTAGTCTATCTCCTCAATTCTTATATTTTATTTCTCCATGGCGGCTGATCTCACGCATTGGCACACCCTGACTTCCGAGTCGGTCGCGGCGCGCTTTAATGTCGACCCGACGCAAGGCCTCTCAGCAGATGAAGTCGCGCAATGCTTGGTGCAATACGGGCCGAACGAGATTGTGGAAGCGCGCCGGCGCAGCCCGCTGGCCATGCTCGTGTCGCAATTTACGGACTTCATGATCCTGGTGCTGATCGCGGCGGCGATCGTCGCCGGCATCGTGGGCGAGCCGCAGGACAGCATCGCCATCGTCGTGATCCTGATCCTCAACGCCGTGATCGGCTTTATCCAGGAGTACCGCGCCGAGCGTGCCGTGGCGGCATTGCAGCGCCTCGCGGCGGCCAGCGCGCGGGTGCGCCGCGGCGGGCAATGGGAAAGCATCACCGGGGCGCAACTGGTGCCGG
>MEQN01000028.1:0-158 GCA_001770235.1 Betaproteobacteria bacterium RBG_16_58_11 | reverse complement strand
CGATCTACGCCTGATCGAGGTGGCGCAGTTAAAAGTAGAAGAAGCGGCGCTGACCGGCGAATCGCAGCCGGTGGAGAAAATCCCTGGCGCTTTGAACGAGTCCGATCTGCCACTCGGTGACCGACGCAACATGGCTTACAAGGGCACCATCGTCAGCT
>MEQN01000027.1:26332-26615 GCA_001770235.1 Betaproteobacteria bacterium RBG_16_58_11 | reverse complement strand
CATAGTCCTAGGTAGAAAGAGCTACGGAGCGTCCGGTTTGGGTAACTAAAAATGGGGTAAATTCAGGAAGGGAATGACAGCTACTGCATTGGAGGCATTCAGCACAAAACCAAAACAACCACGAAATGAGATTTTTCTACCGAGTGAATCTTTCGTCCAACATTCAAAATCAATCGCGCATTTCGAATACCCTACATTACCAGCCGCAACCCAGCCAACCATAATCCCAGCATCCCCATGCCGAGAAACAGCCCGAGACCGAAGGTGCGCCAAAATCGATAAT
>MEQN01000027.1:25787-26257 GCA_001770235.1 Betaproteobacteria bacterium RBG_16_58_11 | reverse complement strand
CGGTGGGTGCCGCGAGTTGTTGGGCCTGCTTTTCCTGGGCGATACGCATGGCTTCGCGATGCATCGCCTCCCATTCATCGGGATCCAGCACGCCGTTGCCATTGCGATCGAAGCGGCGCAAAAGCTGCGGCTTATCCGCTTGCCAAATGCTGAGTTGCGAGGCAACGTCATTTACATAATCCCACTGCCCGCTCGATGGGGTATGGGTTGAAAAATCGCCCAGCACATAGAGTGCATCGCCCGGCATGATGCGTTCTTCCGTAAAACGGACGTCACCTTCATGCCACGTTTGGCGATGCGCCGCGATCACTTCCGAACCATATGGGAAGATCACCGCTTCACCGGTGCCGTCTTGTATGCCAATGCAAGATTGGCTTTCCTCATGCTCGCTGGGGAGATACACCGCATGAGATAACAGCATGGTTAGCAGATCGTTGCCATGCACCCCGTCGCCGCCACGGCGCGCGATT
>MEQN01000027.1:6394-25741 GCA_001770235.1 Betaproteobacteria bacterium RBG_16_58_11 | reverse complement strand
AATTCATGTCATCGATTTTGCATGCCTTGCCTAGCAACTCGACATAGCCTTGCGGCGCGCTGACGATGCGGCTGGTGGGGATGTTTTCGATGATGCGCGCGAGACGTTGCCCATGCTGCCACATCCAAAACCCGATCAGGCTGGCGGCTGCACAATAGGCGATGCCGAGGTAGAGCTTGCTGACGAGCGAGAAGTCATGGGACACATACCACAGCAGCCCAAGCCCGGACAGAAAAAGCAGGCCCGAGGCGAGCGCCAGCGGGTTGGAGCGATGCATCGCGTATTTCGCTAGCTAAACAACTGCTTGATATTTACGTCCTGCTTTTCTTCGGTTTGAAAATTCAGCAGCTCAAAGGGTTTGAAGTTGAACGTGCGCGCTATGACCGCATCGGGAAATTGTTCGATGCGCACGTTATTGATATTGACGCTCTCGTTATAGAATTCGCGCCGGTCGGCGATGGCGTTTTCTAAACCGCTGATGCGCGCTTGCAGATGTTGAAAGGTTTCGTTGGTCTTGAGGTCGGGATAGGCTTCGGCCAGCGCGAACAAATTGCCCAGCCCCATACGCAGCGCGCCCTCGGCTTGGCCCAAGGCGCCGATGTCGTGCGCTTCGCGGGCGCTGGCGACGCGGCTGCGTGCTTGCATCACTCGCTCTAAAGTCTCCTGCTCGAATTTCATGTATTGCTTGCAGGTTTCGACCAGCTTGGGCAGCTCGTCGTGGCGCTGCTTGAGCAGCACATCGATATTGGCCCAGGCCTTGGACACATTGTGTTTGACCTGAACCAAGCTGTTGTAGAGCATGACCAGGTACGCCCCGGCGACAATGATCAGGCCCCAGAATACGAATGCGGAAATACTCATGCGCGACTCCTTTCGATAATTCGCGTCATGGTAGCCCGCTCGCCCAAACTGTGCCAGCCAAAAAACTAGATAGGTAAATGCTAGTACCTGTACCTATAAATTACGAAACATACTCCGCCGATGTAGGTTGGGTTAGGCGCGGTTCTTTGCGCCGTAACCCAACAAACCCAATCTTCACAAAAGCAGGCGCCTCCGGGCAACCCCGACAGGTAGGCAAAACACATCAACACCTGCGTTTAGAAGGAAGATTAGGTTTTGTTGGGTTACGCGATAAAGCCGCTAACCCAACCTACATGAGCTGTGCCAGCCCAAAAACAGAGAGGCAAATGCTAGTGCTGCATGCTCAGCAGCAAACCGTCGATTTCCGCCTCGGCCGCCGCCCAGTCTTCCGCCGGATTGCCACCGATGAAACCGCGGCGCTCGGCGCGGTAGTAAGCGGCGTCGCAGATCATGCGATAGCGCTGCTCAGGGGTGATGGGCGTTGCGCCATTGCCCTTGCTAGCCTTCTTTTTGGCCGGAGCGGGCTTGGCGGCGGGAAGCTTATCCCCTTTGGCTTTGGCACTCGCGGCCGGCTTGGCGGCGGGTTTAGGGCTTGCGGCCTTGGCGGGCGCGGCCTTCGCTGCCGGTTTAGCGGCGGTCTTTTTCGCGGCGGGTTTTTTAGCCACGACCGCTTTCGTTACCGCCATCGATTTCTTTGTGCTTGGAGTCGCTTTGGATACAGACATGGGTTCACCTCTTTGTTTCAAAATATAAGCTAAAAATATAGCACGTATTTTAATGACATTACCATTAAATATTTTATGTATTTTTTATACAAGCATTGGCTGTGCCAGCTTGCGCCAGAAAAAACGCGATAAAAACAGGGGAATAAAGCGGTATGGTGCACCGCCGGGGTACGGTGCGCGCGTGCGCCGCACCCCAGCAGGGCTGGACTTACACCGTGCCGCCGACAGTGAGGCTGTCGATTTTGAGGGTCGGCTGGCCCACGCCGACGGGGACGCTCTGGCCTTCCTTGCCGCAGGTGCCGACTCCCGGATCGAGCGACATGTCGTTGCCGATCATCGACACGCGAGTCAGCACGTCGGGGCCGTTGCCGATCAAGGTCGCGCCTTTCACCGGATAAGTGATCTTGCCGTCCTCGATCATGTAAGCCTCGGCGGCGGAGAACACGAATTTGCCGCTGGTGATATCCACTTGCCCACCGCCGAAATTCGCCGCGTACAGGCCGTGCTTCACCGACTTGATGATCTCTTGCGGATCTTTGTCGCCATTCAACATATAGGTATTGGTCATGCGCGGCATGGGGATATGCGCAAACGATTCGCGCCGTGCGTTTCCGGTGACCGGCACGCCCATCAGGCGCGCGTTGAGCGTGTCCTGCATATAACCTTTGAGGATGCCATCTTCGATCAACACCGTGCAATTGGTCGGGTTGCCCTCATCATCGATGTTGAGTGAACCGCGCCGGCGCGCGATGGTGCCATCATCCACCACCGTCACGCCGCTGGCTGCGACCTGGTCGCCGACCCGGCCGGAAAAAGCCGAACTGCCCTTGCGGTTGAAGTCGCCTTCCAAGCCATGGCCGATCGCTTCGTGCAGCAAAATGCCGGGCCAACCCGCGCCGAGCACCACGGTCATGCTGCCGGCCGGCGCAGGACGCGCATCGAGATTGGTGATGGCTTGATGCACCGCCAGCTTGGCGTACTGGGTGATGATTTCTTCGGTGAAATAAGCGTAGTCGAAGCGCCCGCCGCCGCCGGCTGAGCCTTGTTCGCGCCGGCCATTGGCTTCCACGATCACTTGCAGCGACAAGCGCACGAGCGGCCGCACATCGGCCGCCACCAAGCCATCGGAACGCGCCACCAGCACCACATCATATTCGCCGGCGAGGCCGGCAATGACTTGGCTGACGCGCGGATCGAGACTGCGCGCGATGCGTTCGATTTTTTCCAGCAAGGACACCTTGTCCGCATCCTTCAAACTCGTCAGCGGGTCATGCGGCAGATACAAGGCCGGGCGCGCGAGATGCAGCTTGCCGCGCCGGTCGTGCGTCAGGGCCGGCACTTCCACCCGCGCCTCCGCGCCGGCGTGCGCGATGGCGCGCGTCGCCGCCGCCGCTTGTTGCAGCGCGGGTAAGGTGATGTCGTCGGTATAGGCGAACGCGGTCTTGTCCCCCGACACCGCGCGCACCCCCACGCCCTGATCGATGCTGAAGCTGCCCGATTTCACGATCCCCTCTTCCAACTGCCAGCCCTCGGCGCGGCTGTATTGGAAATACAAATCGGCGAAATCCACACCGCGTGACATGACTTGGCCTAGCACCATTTGCAGGCTGTCGTTGTCGAGGCCATAGGGTTTGAGCAGGCTGCTGCTGGCGGTGGAAAGCAGGGTTTCGGCTGGGATAACGGTATCGGTCATATTTATACTCACTTAGAAACTATTCAAAATGGGGTGCGCATGGCGGCCCTGAGCGCATATTCCAGGAAGATGCTCCTACCTTTTTGCAGCCACGCGGTACACCGCATTACGCTCTCGCTTGCCAACTGCAACCACTATCACCAACAACACGGCATTCCGCACTTCATATACTAGGCGATATCCCACACTACGCAGCTTGATCTTGTAACGATCCTTGTGCCCAGCCAGCCTTGCCGCAGGCACACGCGGATGTTGCAAGCGTTCAGCCAGCTTCTTCTTGAACTGCTCGCTCACTGTTGCATCCAGCTTTCGCCACTCCGCCAACGCATCGGGATGAAAGCTCAGCTTATAGCTCATCAAGCTTTACCCGCACGAGCGGTTTGCCGTCCTTCAAGCGCGCATCGGCAATGGCATTCAACTCCATATCTTCCAGCTTGTCGATCAGCGCTTCATAAGCCTTGGCCGGAACGCAATAGAAGGCCGGCTCATTACGGTTCAGGATCGCCACCGGAAAACCCTCACCGGCCGCGACCGTCGCCATCGGATTCTTTTTCAGCTCAGAAACACTCGCGGACGTTTCCGCCAAGATCACATTTGCCATTTGATTGACCCCATCGTTTAAAGTTTAAGGCTAAATATAGCACTCTAAACAGGTCTCTTCAATGGTCTCAATGCAATGGCGCGACAAACGCAAAATCAAAAGGGGCTGGATAATTCCGGAATTTATCTCTATAAAATAAAGCTGTTGTCTGAAAAGTTATTTGCCGCGCCCGTCAAAATGGCGATACCGACACATCAGGAGGAAGACCCCAGTTATCGGCTGACAAGTGAAATCAGGAAGCCCGCTGTTTGGCGAAAAACGGCTCGAAGCATTTCCTTATGATGGACTGCATCTCCGCAATCTGCTGCCTGGTCAGCAAGGAAAAATGACTTTTACGTTTGCCGATGGAGAGGTTCCCCCCATTGTCAACGGCAACCTGTATGAACAGGTCCAACTCGCGTCTGGGCATGTCAAACCTGGCATTGATGCGGCCATAGGCCGCGTCGTAGCACTGAAGATAGGTGACCTCGAGTGGCAGATCCTCCTCAACGGCTTTCTCGATGGCGCCATATACATACTCCACAATTCGTGTCGCATCGAAATAAGCGTAAAAGTCGCGAGGGTGCTTGGACGTTACCCTAATGGCCTCGTTGTTTTCCTCGATGTAATACTCCAGCAGCGCCATTACCGGCTTTGAAAATGCATGCAAAATCTCCGAATAGGCAACAAGATCGCCATACATCACGGAAGAAACGGGCACCAATGCGCCTGGGGGAGTGAATCCCGTCCTTCGCAGTAAATGGTGCAGCAGAAACCGATGCAGCCGTCCGTTGCCGTCAATGAACGGGTGGATGAACACAAAGCCGAATGAGGCACAGGCAGACGCTATTACCGGGTCGATGCCGCCACTTTCAGCACGGCGGCAATAGTCAGCCAGACCTTGCATCAAAATACGGACATCCTCTGCGGCAGGCGGGATGTAATCGGCACGGTGGCGATGACGATAGCCGCTCTTTCCCAGCCAATTCTGGATCGCACGGAAGCCGGCTTCACGTCGGCGTGGCTCCATGATCTCGTTCTGCCAGCCTACGAAGCAGTCCTCATCCAGCGCGACATCTTCTCCTGCCGCTTCGAGCAACTGCCGGAACCGGCGCATCCGCTCAGGCGTTGGCGTTTCCCGTTCGATGCCGTAGGAAGACTTCGTTTCGGCCAGGTACAGGTAGTCCACTGCCCGGGCCAGCGCTTCCGCATCCATCCCCGCCAAGGCTGCGGTGATCTGGCCTTTCAGGTTTTTGCGGATGAAGGCTTCAAGCAGCGGGGCTCTGCGCACCAGCGGACAAAAAGCGGGCGGGCCTGGAAGGTTGTTAATGACGCGGAAACGGCGCTCGCGAATCCCTTCCGGCAGAAAGTACATCCCAGGATCGGCGGCCGGCGTGTAGTGCCCTGCGGTAACATCGTGCACAGGCAATTTCTGATCCAGCAGCCATTCGTAAAGGAAGCAGACTCTTCTTGCGTAAAGACTGGATGGCGAATTTTTCAGCCAGTCGGCGTAAGGCTGCGGACCGGTCTTGTCGAACAGGGCTTTCAAGACTTCGAGGTTGATACCCTCATGCTTGAGGCAGAACTCCAGATGACGTGGCAGCGTATCCTCAAACGCGAACTGATGCGGATAGATGACCTCCCTGCTGCTATCCCCAGACTCATGTATCTGTTTAACCGCGTAACGGGAAGACACCCGGGAGGTGCAACGATCTGGACGACACAACAGCGCCTTGGAACGGATAAGACCGTTATAACCAATCAACTGATCAGCCATGGTAAGAGTCGATATTTAATTGTAATAATCGACAATATAAGCAATGCTATTGTAAAAATCAACACGTATATCGAGATGCTTGCGATGACTGTAAAAATCGACGCCAAAATGTAAAAAAGAGCACTAATAGTTGATGCATAGTAAAAATCGAATATTTGCCATGCACGCCATGATCTTCATCGGCTTATCGATATGGGTGAAAAAGCCCTGTATCAGGCTCACATGTAGTTCAACCAGCATGACCATCATGCGCTGGGTATCGAAGGGGCAAATTAGACTTTGGTCCTACTGACCGGGAGCAGGGAGCAATGTTTCAGCTAACCGCTTACTGCTCACCTCTCCCCCATCAACACTTATGCAAAGTACGATGCTTCAACGCAGGCAGGCTGTTGCGCAGGCTGGCTTGATACGCCGGGTTCACACCCGCGATCACCACACCCGAACCGCGCGGCAGACGATCCAGCACTACGCCCCAGGGATCGACGATCATGCTGTTGCCGTGGGTTTCGCGCCCAGAGAGGTGATAGCCGCCCTGCGCGGGGGCAATCACATAGGCGAGGTTTTCGATGGCGCGTGCCCGCACCAGCGTTTCCCAATGCGCCTTGCCGGTGGTGTCGGTAAAGGCGGAGGGCAGCACGATGATGTCCACATCGCCCATGGCGCGAAACAGTTCGGGGAAGCGCAAGTCGTAACAAATCGACAAACCGAGTTTGCCGAAGGGCGTATCGACGGTGACGATTTTCTTGCCCGGCTCGATGGTCGCTTCCTCGTGATAATGTTCGTTGCCAAGATCGAGGTTGAATAGGTGAATTTTGTCGTAGCGCGCAACCACTTTGCCCTTGTCGTCGTACACCAGGCAGCTATTGCGCACCTTGTTCGGGATCGACGCTTCGAGCGGGATCGAGCCGCCGACCAGCCAGATTTTATGTTTCTTGGCTTGGTTGGCCAGAAAGCGCTGAATCGGGCCTTTGCCTTCTTCCTCGCGCACCGCGACTTTATCCGTCTCCTTAACCCCCATCACCGGAAAATATTCCGGTAGCGCGACCAGTTTCGCGCCCTGCACCACCGCCATCTCGATCAGACGCTCGGCCTCGTCCAAGTTGGCCGCCACGTTCGGGCCGGAAGCCATTTGGATCGCAGCGACTTTAAACACTCCCGGCTGCGCCTTGGTCTTGGCAAAGCTGGTGCGGGTTTTTTTCTTGGCGAAACTGGAGGCGGTCTTGGTGCTCATCGGCTATCCGTTATATCTAGAGTGAGTTGATCGGTCGGGCTGTCTTCCATGAGCTCAATGCGGCCGGCCTCGATGCCCAAGGCAATGAGCCAACCGCGCAATTCTTCGGCTTGGGCGGAAGATTCGTCCCGCTTGTGATGATGCAAGCGCACGCGCGGCTGGGCAAGCTGAAAATAAGCCGCGAATGCTTTACTCAATTGCGCGTTATCGCGCACCGCTTGGCCGCTGCGCGGCGCGAGCCATAGTTCCGCCGGCACGTTGAATGATTGTGCAGCGGCGCTCATCGAGCCTAGCGCGAGTATTATTCCGCACACAATCTTAAGCTTCATTGTGCGAACTCCGTTGCATTGGCTTTAACTTTGGCGACCACCGGGTTATCCCAGGTGCCGGTCACCGCGTAATCGTAGGCCACAATTTGGCCCAGCGGGTCTTTCAATAATTTTTGCAAAATGAACGCGCCCAGGCCCACTGCCGGCCCACCCAGGAAGGCCACCAGCGAGACGCTGTCGCTCACGCCGGGCACCACTTTCACGCGCAATATTTGCGTTTCCTTGGCCAGATCCGTGGTGCCGATCATGGTCACCACGGCGGCAGGACCCTGCATCACGAAATCATTCGTGGCCACCACCCCCTGATTCACGCTCATCATCCCGACTATGTTATCAAACGCGAATCCTTCGCTGAACACATCGCGGAAATCCAGGGTCAGGCGCCGCGGCAATGATTGCAAGCTGAGCAAGCCCAGCAGCTTGCCAACACCGGGATCGACTTTCAAAAACTGGCCGCGATGCGCGTCGAGTTTCATGTCGCCGCTCAAGCTCGCCAAATTGAAATCCTGCGGGCTGCCACGCCAACTTAGGCTACCGCTCAACTTGGCCGTGCCGGCCTTAATCCGATCCGGATGCCCGACCCGCGCCAGCAACTTGCCCACGTCTTTCGTTTCCAATTCCAGGTTCAGCTTGGTCAGCGGCTGCGCGAGCCAGCTTTGCCACACGCCATCGGCGTTGAACGTCGCCTCGGGATTGACCATGCGCATGCGCTCGATGCGCCAATCGGCGCCTTGCTTACGCGCCAACAACTCCAACTTGCCGAGCTTGACCTGCTTCAATTGCGCATTCTCAATCACGATATCCAGCGCGGGTAGTTCGATATCGCGGCCACCGGCCACCGGCACGCCGCGTGCCGGCGCGGCCTCGGGAAAGGTCAGCTGTTTGAAGCGCGCTTCCAGTTTGCCGCCTTCGCGCTCGCGCCAAACTATTTCGCCCCCCTGCATTTCGTCGCTATCCAATGTCGCTTGCCAAGTATCGCGCTGCGTCCAGGCATTGAGATTCAGATTGCTGAAGCGTCGACCCAGAAAATCGAGCGTTTTCACCTTCAGATGCACCCCGCTCAAGGGCAACGCTGACGCACCATTTTCTTTTGCTGGTATCAGGCTGCGCCAGGCATCCGCATCCAGTTTGTCCAACTCGCCATCCACCCAGACGCCATCGTTGGTCGGGGTCGGTGCGGCCGCGCCGCCGAGCATGACGGTGCCTTTTTCGACCATGGCGGCTTCGCCTTCGGTATCGCGCAGCAAGTGCACAGACAAAGCGCGCCCCAGACTCAGATCCAAGGCATCGTGATTCGCATCCAGCAAGCGCCGCTCGAATTTAAGCGGCATGCTCTCTTGCGCCGCTTTTGCCAGCGGGTAGGGTAGATCGGAACTCAGTCCAACTAGATTCGACACCAGCGTAAAGTTTGCCGCCTTTTTGCGCAGCGCGATTGAGGCTGACCAGTCAGATGCCCCCTTCAAGCGTTGGCTCAACGCGCCAGGATAGGCCTGCTGTAATCCTCCGGCCGTGAAACGTCCGCCCGCGGTCACGCGCACCACCCCGCCCGGTGCAGGATTCGCGCTGATCGTGATGGGCCCGCCTAAAGCCTGCCCGGTGATGCGCGGAATGGTCAACGAAGAATCGGTAAAATCAATTTTCCCGGAGGCTTGATCCAAGACTGGACCTTGGGCGCTCAGCCAAATTTTATTCGCCGTGAATTGGTAACTGCCGACCACGCGCGTAACAGGTAAACGGCGTAATGGCATGCGCAGTGATAGGGCGAGCTTGCCGTTGCCTTCGGCTTTCATGGGCTGCGTGAAGTGATCGATGCTCTGCGCGACCGGACTCTCCTCGATAAAGCGCAAGAAATTCGCGGTACCGCCTTGCGCCTCGCCATCGATCTCTATTATTTCGTCATGCACAAGCAAATCCGGGATAAGCACTTTAACGCGCGGCAAACTCGTACCGAGAATCATGCCTTGCGATGCGGTGATTTCCATGCGTTTGCCGTGGAAATCGAGAGCGGCCTGAATTTGTTCGATCTGTGGCCAACTCGGTGCATAGCGCAGAGTGACGTCTTTCACCTTGGCGGTAATTTGGAAGATACCCTCCCGATCATCGACGAATGGAAAGCGATCAAGGGGGCCTTTGACCTTGATCCGCACATCATCGGAACCACCTTTCAGCACTGCCTCTTTGAGCCACAGATAGGTATTGTCCCCCACCACGCGCGGAATATATTGGTAAGCCGCCGTACCGTCACCGCGCGTCAACGCACCAGTCAGATCGAGATGGCCGGCACTATCGGGGGAAGACTCATAAATAGCTTCGATGCTGCCGCTTAAATGTGCGTTGGAGAAATTCGCTTTCTCTAGATCAAAGGTTACGCGCTGATTTTTGATGCGCCATTTGGCCGTTGCGGCCAAATCGTCGAAATTCAGCAGATGACGAAACACCAGCGGCATGTCGAGCGTGGCCTGTTTGCCTTCGAGCTTCAGCTTGCCGCCTTGCTCATCCGCTTGCATCGAGCCGCTCATATTGCTGAATCCGGGCGCCTTGCCGACAGGCTTGATGCCTACGTTTTGAAATTCGCTCTTGATGCTATATTTTTGCGGGGATTCGCGCGCGCCCTCCCATTTCAAATCCAGCGATTTGTACCTGCCCTGGGGCGACCATCCCTTCAATATGTCACGCTGCGCGTCGGATAAGGGGAGATATTCCGACAAGGCGAGCAAAGGTGCGATGTCGAACGCGCCTGCATGAAACTCGCCCTGCTCCAGCGTCTTGCCTTCGGCTGCCTGGTAGCGCGCGAGCATCGCTTGGGTGGAAAATTGGCGGCCCGCGCCCGCATCCACTTCGATTTGCTTGGCTTCCATTTCGAAACCACGCGGCAGCTCACGCCACGCCAGACGCCCCGTCAACCGCGCCAAATCCAGTTCGGGAAGATGCTTGCCGAGCCGCGCTTTGACACTCTGCAATTTCACCAAACCGGTCACCGCGCTGGGATGGCCCGCCTTCAAATCCACCCACAATTGCACGCTGCCATGGCCTTGATTGATGCGATAAGGTAAATCCACCCAGGCGCGCCAGGCGCTGATATCCGTATCACCGAGATTGGCGTAAAGGCTGCCCGACCACTCCTGCCAACGCTCGAAGGAGACGCCGCGCAGATCGCCGCGCACATCCAGGGTGGAAGCAAGCTCCTTCGGCGCGGAAGCCTGCAAGCCGAAGCGATGGCGCCGGCTGCCGCCTTCGATTCGCAAGCCCACATCCGCCAATGCCAAGGGGGGCGCACCGCGCAAATTATCCTGCCATTCGATGGCGGCATGGTGGATATGAATCGCTTCCTGCCGCAGCAACCAGTCGCCGAAGCCATGCGGCGTGGCGGGATCGTTCACCGCAATGCCGGAAACATAAATCAGGCCATTCTTCTCGCGCTTGATCTCCAGGCGCGGGCGAAATATTTCCAAGTGATGCAGGCGCAATTCCAAGGCGTAGAGCGTGCGCCAGGAGAGCGTGGCCTCGACGCCGTCGAAAGCCAGCGCCGGCAGGCCGGCGCGATCGTGAATCACCACTTGTCCCAGCTTGAGGTGCGGACGCAGGCCGCGCCAGCTTGCCTGAATATCGCCGATAGCAACTTTCTGCCCGGCGGCGCGCGAGATTTGCGCTTCGATGTCGGCGCGATAATGGCCGATCTCGGGCAGCACCCACCAGCGCAAGGCAACGATGATCGACGCGAACGCCAGCATCCCCGCCATGGTGGCGTAGAAAAGAATGCGGCGCAGTAAGGGGAGCCAGGAAGCCACGGGAAGTATCTATACGAAAACGTTATTATGCCTGGAAACGGCTTTTGAACCACGGGGAACACGGGGTTCACGGGGAAACCTAGGGCTTTTGCGCTTGCATTCATTTACCCGCTGGGTGCAATGGTTCAATCAAGCAGCTTAATGATCTTTCCCCGTGTGCCCCGTGCTCCCCGTGGTTAATTACTTTACTTAAGATAAAGTGCGGCCGATCAAACCACCGCCTGTTTCAACTGTTCCAGAATCGCCGGGTTTTCCAGGGTCGAAACATCCTGCGTGATCTCCTCGCCCTTGGCGATCGTGCGCAGCAGGCGTCGCATGATTTTGCCGGAGCGGGTTTTGGGCAGGTTGTCGCCGAAGCGGATTTCGTCCGGCTTGGCGATGGGGCCGATTTCCTTGGCGACCCATTCGCGCAGATCGGCGACGATTTTTTTCGCGGCATCGCCTGTCGGTCTTGCGCCTTTCAATACGACAAAAGCCACAATCGCCTCGCCCTTGATCTCGTGCGGTTTGCCCACCACGGCGGCTTCCGCCACCAACGGGTTGGCCACCAACGCGGATTCGACTTCCATGGTGCCGAGGCGATGGCCGGAGACATTCAGCACATCGTCGATGCGGCCCATGATCCAGAAATAGCCATCGCTGTCGCGGTGCGAGGAGTCGCCGGCGAGATACATTTTGCCGCCCAACTCCGGCGGGAAATAGGTTTTTTTGAAGCGTTCCGGGTCACCCCACAGCGTGCGCAGTTGCGAGGGGAACGGCCGCTTGATGACGAGAAAGCCGCCGTGGCCCTTTTCCACCGGGCCGCCATGCTCATCCACGATATCGGCTTGGATACCCGGCAGCGGCAAGGTGCAGGAACCAGGCTTGGTCGGCACCGCGCCCGGCAGCGGCGAAATCATGTTGCAGCCGGTTTCGGTCTGCCACCAGGTATCGACAATCGGGCAGCGCTGCTGGCCCACGACTTCGTGGTACCAGATCCAGGCCTCGGGGTTGATCGGCTCGCCCACCGTGCCCAATAAACGCAGCGAAGACAGGTCGTATTGCCTGGGCAAGTCGGCGCCGAGTTTGATCAGCGAGCGGATCGCGGTCGGCGCGGTGTAGAACGTGGTGACTTTGTGCTTCTGGATCAACTCCCAGAACCGGCCGGGATGCGGATAAGTCGGAATCCCCTCGAACATCAGCATGGTCGCGCCCATCGCCAAGGGACCATAGGCGACATAAGTGTGACCGGTGATCCAGCCCACATCGGCGGTGCACCAATACACATCCGTCGGCTTGTAGTCGAACACCCACTGCATGGACAAAATCGCCCCCAGCAGAAAGCCGCCACTGGCATGCTGCACGCCCTTGGGCTTGCCGGTGGAGCCGGAGGTGTAAAGAATGAATAGCGGATGCTCGGCATTGACCCAGACCGGCTCGCAGGTGTCGGCTTGGCCTTGGGTGAGATCACTCCACCACATATCGCGCGGCGCATCCCAGTGGACGGTATTGCCGGTGCGTTTATAGACGATGACTTTCTCCAGGGTGGTGCAGCCGCCCATGTTCAAGGCTTCATCCACCGCGTCCTTGAGCCGCACGCTTTTGCCGCCGCGCAAGCCTTCATCGGCGGTGACGATCGCCTTGGCGCCAGCATCGATCACGCGCTCGTTCAAACTCTTGGCGGAAAAGCCGCCGAACACCACCGAGTGAATCGCACCGATGCGCGCGCAGGCTTGCATCGCCACCACCGCTTCCACGCTCATCGGCATGTAGATGATGACGCGGTCGCCTTGCTTGATATTGATCGCCTTCAAACCATTGGCGAACTGGCACACGCGTTGATGCAATTGTTGATAGCTGACGCGGGTGACTTGGCCATCGTCGGCTTCGAAAATAATCGCGGTTTTATTCGGCTGTGTTTGCAGGTGCTTGTCGAGACAGTTGTAGGAAACATTCAACTCGCCGTCGTAAAACCATTTGTAGAACGGCGCATCGCGCTCGTCCAAGGTTTGCGTGAACGGCTTGTGCCACAGCATCGACTCGCGCGCATGTTTGGCCCAAAAGCCTTCGTAATCGCGCGCCGCCTCATCGCACAGGGCCTGGTAGGCTTCCATGCCGGACACGTTAGCGTTCTTCTTAAAAGATTCGCTCGGGGGAAATATCCGGGTTTCGGATAAGATGGATTCGATACCTGCCATAACGCCTCCTGGAATGCCCTAAAATGAGCGCTCATCTTACCAAAAGAACCCGATAAAAAACTTCCCGCCGATGCCTGCTTCCGAAACGTTCATTGATGCCGCCCTGCGCTATAGCCGCTACGGCCAACGCCTGCTCGCAGCCGAACCCGCGTTGCGCGACGAATTGCGCGCCGGGCTGGATCAGCCCTTACGCCGCGACGAGATGCAAGCCTTCCTGGCGGCACAGCCGATCACGGACGAAGCCAGCCTGAAACGCGCCTTGCGCGCGCTGAGAAAGCGCGTGGCGCTGCGCCTGATGGTGCGCGACTTATCCAGCGCCGCCGATCTGGGCGAAGTCATGACCGGCATCACGCAACTGGCCGAAGTGACGATCCAGGCGGCCTTGCAACAGCTTGATGGCTGGTTGCAGCAAACCCACGGCGCGCCCATGGGCGAGGAATCCGGCGCGCGCCAGGAACTGATCGTCGCCGGCATGGGCAAGCTGGGCGGCGGCGAACTGAATGTGTCTTCCGATGTGGATCTGATTTACCTCTACCCGGAAGCCGGTGAAACCAACGGTCGCAGCAAGCTTTCCAATCACGAATACTTTACCCGCCTCGGCCAAAAACTCAGCCAGGCGCTGTCGGAAATCACCGCCGATGGTTATGTGTTCCGCGTCGATCTGCGCCTGCGGCCCTATGGCGAGAGCGGGCCGCTAGTGTCGAGCTTTGCCATGCTGGAGCAGTATTTCCTCACCCAGGGACGCGAGTGGGAGCGCTATGCCTGGATCAAGGGCCGCGCCTTGAGCGGGGATGAAGCCGGGCTAATGGAACTGGTGCGGCCGTTCGTGTATCGAAAATATCTCGACTACGGCGCGTTTGCCTCCATGCGCGGACTGCATGCGCAGATTCGGCGTGAAGTGGCGCGGCGCGAATTGGCGGACAACATCAAACTCGGGCCCGGCGGCATCCGCGAAATCGAATTCATCGCGCAAGTCTTCCAACTCATCCGCGGCGGCAAGGAAGCGGCGTTTCAACTACGCCCCACGCGCGCCGCGCTCGATCTGATCGCTGCGCGCAATCTGCTGCCCGCAGCTACCGTGCAGGAACTCCACAGCGCTTACGCCTTCCTGCGCAATCTGGAACATCGCCTGCAATACCTGGAGGATGCGCAAACCCAAACCCTGCCAGCGCCGGCGAACGATTGTGAATTGATCGCGCAAGCCATGGGGTTTGCCGATTGGGGCAAATTCAGCGCCGAACTCGATGGGCACCGCACGCGGGTCGAGGCGCATTTTGGCGAGATTTTTTCCACCGGCACCCAGGCCACAACGAGCGATTCACCCTGGCTGCTGGAGGACGGCGCAGCCGAGGCGCTCGCCACGCTAGGCTATACCGAACCGTCCCGCGCTGCCGCACAACTGGCAAACCTCAAGCACAGCCAACGCTATTTGAATCTGCCCACCAACAGCCGCGCACGCTTCGATGCCTTATTGCCACGCATTATTGTGGAAGCCGTGCATCACGGCGATTCCACCGAGACGCTGACACGCATGATCACGCTGATGGAAACGATCAGCCGGCGCGAATCCTACCTGGCGCTGCTCGCTGAATACCCGGACACGCTTACCCATGTCGCCCGCGTCTGTGGCGCCAGCCCCTGGGCGGCGGATTATCTGACGCACCACCCCCTCCTGCTCGATGAGCTGCTCGATACGCGCAGCCTCATGGAAAAACGCGACTGGCCGCAACTCGCGCGCCGGCTGCGGGAAGAGCTGGGGGATTTTCCTGGTACCGAGCGCCAGATGGATACGCTGCGCAACTTCAAGCATGCGCAGACCTTTCATCTGCTGGCGCAGGATTTAGAGGGCGTGCTGCCGATCGAAACGCTGAGCGACGAGCTGACCGCCTTGGCGCAATGCGTCTTGGAACAAGTGCTGCGCATCGCATGGCTGTCGCTCAGCAAAAAGCATTGCGACACACCACGCTTCGCCGTGATCGGCTATGGCAAGCTGGGCGGCAAGGAGCTGGGCTACGCATCCGACCTCGATATCATTTTTCTGTACGACGACCCGGATCAGTTGGCCCCTGAAACCTATGCCCGGCTCGCGCAACGTATCAATAGCTGGCTCACCACGCTCACCCCGGCCGGCACGCTCTACGAAACGGATTTGCGCCTGCGCCCCGACGGCGCCGCTGGTCTCCTGGTGAGTTCGGTCGCCGCATTCGAAGAATATGAAAAACAAAAAGCCTGGGTATGGGAGCACCAAGCCTTGACCCGCGCCCGCTTTGCGGCGGGCGATCCAGCCATCGGCGCCGATTTCGAGCGCATCCGGCGTGCAATCATTTGCATGCCGCGCGAGGTTTCTACCCTGCGCCAGGAAGTGGCCGCCATGCGCCAGAAAATGCGCGATGCGCATCTCAACCAGAGCGATCTATTTGATCTCAAACACGATGCGGGCGGCATTGTCGATGTCGAGTTTTTGGTGCAGTTTTTGGTGCTGGCGCACGCATCAAGCCATCCCGGTTTGGCCGACAATATCGGCAACCTGGCGCTGCTCGCGCGCGCCGCGGACTACGGCTTGGTGGACAAGGCATTGGCCGAGGCGGCGCGGACGGCCTACCGCGAATTTCGTACCTTGCAGCATCGGGAGCGCATGCAGGGCAAGACGCAAGCGCGCGTCGATCCGGCGCTGGTGGCGCGGCAGGTGGAAAGCGTGAAGATGTTATGGGATGTTTTGTTAGGTGGGCGGTAGAGAGACAAGCTGACTATAAAGGACGCAAAGGTATGCGAAGGAGATTATGGTAAATCGGTTTGCTGCACTCCTTTGCGTACCTTCGCGTCCTTTGCGGTAAAACGCTTTTTCCCAAATTTCCACCGAGAATGACCACTACGCTGGCATGACGGCAGCCACGCTACAACGTCGCAGCATTGGCCGCATCTTCCACGCTCGCGGCAATCCGCTCCGCCCAATGGCGCACCGCGCCGGCATCCTTGCCCTCCACCATTACCCTGAGCACCGGCTCGGTGCCGGAGTTGCGCAGCAGCACGCGGCCGCTGCCTTTGAGCGTGGTTTCGGCCTCGATCAACATGGCTTGCACCGGAATATTGTCGCGAAAATTAAAGTCCTTCTTGATCGGCACATTAATCAACACTTGCGGATAAATCACCACGTCCTTGGTGACATCCTTGAGTTTGCGCTTGCTCGCGCGCAGCACTTGCAGCACTTGCAGGGCGGAAATAATGCCATCGCCGGTGGTGTGCTTATCCAGGCAAATCAAATGCCCGGACGCTTCGCCGCCGAGCTGCCAGCCCTTCTCTTCCAGCAATTCCAATACATAACGGTCGCCCACCGCGGCGCGCGCGAAAGGAATCTTGTTTTTATCGAACGCATGTTCCAAGCCGAGATTGGTCATGACGGTGCCGACCACGCCGCCTTTGAGCCGGCCCTGCTTCGCGCGGTAGCAGGCGATGATGTAGAGCATCAGATCGCCGTCGTAGAGCTTGCCATCGGCATCCACCATCATCATCCGATCGCCGTCGCCATCGAATGCGATGCCGATATCCGCCTGATTTTCCATTACCGCTTGCTGCAAGGCCTCGGGATGCGTGGTGCCGCATTCGAGATTGATGTTGAGACCATCCGGCTTCACGCCGATGGAGATGACTTCCGCGCCCAACTCATGGAATACATGCGGCGCGATATGGTAGGTCGCGCCGTGGCCGCAATCCAGCACCACTTTCATGCCGCGCAAATCCAGCTCATTCGGAAAAGTGCTTTTACAAAATTCGATGTAACGGCCGTCGGCATCCTCGATGCGACGCGCTTTGCCCAGCTTGTCGGAGGGCATGCAAACCAATGGCTCGTCCAAGCCATTTTCGATGGCGCGTTCCACCTTGTCCTGCAACTTCAAACCGCCGGGACCGAAAAATTTGATGCCATTATCGGGATAGGGGTTGTGCGAGGCGGAAATCACAATGCCGGCCTGGCAGCGCAGCGCGCGGGTGAGGTAGGCCACCGCCGGCGTCGGCATCGGGCCCAGCAGCAACACGTCCACGCCCGCCGCGGACAGTCCGGCTTCCAAGGCCGATTCCAGCATATAGCCGGAGATGCGCGTGTCCTTGCCGATGATGACCGAGGGGCGCTCATTTTTATTGCGGCGATCGCTGGCGGCGAGAATGCGCCCGGCGGCATAGCCCAGACGCATCACGAAATCCGGCGTGATGGGCGCCTCGCCCACGCGCCCGCGCACGCCATCGGTACCAAAATATTTTCTAGTCATCGCTCCACCCCTCCACTGCGTTCACAATCGCCAGCGCCTCGCGCGTGGCCTTCACGTCATGCACCCGCACGATTTTTGCGCCTTTCATCACCGCCAGCAGCGCCGCGGCAACACTGGCGTGAATACGCTCATTGACTTCCAACTGCGCAATTTTGCCGAGCATCGATTTGCGCGACAGTCCCGCCAACAGCGGCACGCCCAAATCCTTGAAGCTTGGCAAGCCGCGCAACAGCGCGACATTATGCTCAAGATTCTTGCCGAAGCCAAACCCGGGGTCGATGACAATCCGGTTAGGCGCGATGCCGGCCGCAATCGCCGCCGCCACCCTGGCTTGCAAGAACGCCTTCACCTCTTCCACCACGTCGTGATACAGGGACAATTGCTGCATCGTCTGCGGGTCGCCTTGCTTGTGCATCAGGCACACCGCCGCATTGGATTGCGCCACCGCCGCCAGCGCGCCCGGCGCTTGCAGCGCGTTGACATCGTTCACCATATCCGCGCCCGCGGCCAGCGCTGCGCGCATCACCGCGGGTTTTTGCGTATCGATGGACAGCGCCGCGCGGCACTCGCGCAAACCTTCCAACACCGGCAAGACCCGCGCAAGCTCTTCCTTCTCCGACACCGGCATAGCACCCGGGCGCGTGGATTCGCCGCCGATGTCGAGCAGATCCGCCCCCTCTTCGATCAAGGCAAAACCGTGCTCGATGGCCTGTTGCGGCGAATAAAATCGGCCGCCATCGGAGAACGAATCCGGCGTGACGTTGACGATGCCCATGATCAGTGGGCGAGAGAGCGAAAAAGTGAAGCGGCCGCAAAGAAGAGACATTATGAGTGTTCAGGAATCGGGGCAGGGGCCGCAGGATTCCCTGACGCCCAACGCCTGATGCCCGAATCCTGCCTTAAGCTTCTTCCGCTGGTTTGGACGTATTCGGCGCGGGTGCGCTCGGCGTGTTGCTGTCGGTCGAGGGCGGGATCGGCGCGGGGCTTGGTTTGGGCGGGCGCGGGGCGCGGCCTTCCATGATGTCGTTCACCTGTTCGGCGTCGATGGTTTCCCACTCGAGCAGCGCCTTCGCCATGGTTTCGACCTTATCGCGATTTTCTTCGATCAAACGCCGCGCCAATCCATATTGCTCATCAATGATGCGGCGGATTTCCATATCCACTTTCAGCATGGTCGCTTCCGACACATTCTTGTGCGTGGTGATGGAACGGCCCAGGAATACTTCCCCGTCGTTATCGCCATACACCATCGTGCCCAGCGCATCGGACATGCCCCACTGCGTGACCATGCGCCGCGCCATCTCAGTCGCGCGCTCGAAATCGTTCGACGCACCGGTGGTCATCTGATTCATGAAAATCTCTTCGGCAATACGGCCACCGAACAGCACCGAGATATTCTGCAGAATGCCTTCGCGGTCCAGGCTGTAGCGATCTTCGGTCGGCAATTGCATGGTCACGCCCAGGGCGCGGCCGCGCGGAATGATGGTCACTTTGTGCACCGGATCGGTTTTGGGCAGGAGCCGCGCCACCACGGCATGGCCCGATTCGTGATATGCGGTGTTGCGGCGCTCGTGTTCGGGCATCACGAGCGAGCGGCGCTCGGCGCCCATGATGATTTTGTCCTTGGCGCGTTCGAAGTCGTCCATATCCACCAGGCGCTTGTTACCGCGCGCCGCGAATAGCGCCGCTTCATTCACCAAATTGGCGAGGTCGGCGCCGGACATGCCGGGCGTACCACGCGCCAGGATATCGGCGCGCACATCGGGAGAGATTGGCACTTTGCGCATGTGCACCATCAAAATTTGCTCGCGACCGCGAATATCCGGCAGCGGCACCACCACTTGGCGGTCGAAACGGCCGGGGCGCAACAACGCCGGATCCAGCACGTCGGGGCGGTTGGTGGCGGCGATCACGATCACGCCGA
>MEQN01000027.1:3714-6183 GCA_001770235.1 Betaproteobacteria bacterium RBG_16_58_11 | reverse complement strand
AATCGGAACCGGAAATCGAGAAGAACGGCACTTTAGCTTCGCCCGCGATGGCGCGCGCCAGCAAGGTCTTGCCGGTGCCGGGATTGCCCACCATCAGCACGCCGCGCGGAATGCGCCCGCCGAGTTTTTGAAATTTGCTCGGGTCGCGCAGGAATTCGACCAACTCGCTGACTTCTTCTTTCGCTTCGTCGCAGCCTGCCACATCGGCGAAAGTGACGGTATTCGCCGATTCGTCCAACATGCGCGCTTTACTCTTGCCGAAGGAGAACGCACCGCCGCGCCCGCCGCCCTGCATCTGGCGCATGAAGAAAATCCATACCCCGATCAAGAGCAGCATGGGGAACCAGGAAATGAAGATATTGGTGAGCAATGATTGCTCTTCGGGCGCCTTGGCCTCGATGCGCACACCGTTCTTCAGCAGGTCATCCACCAGCCAGATGTAGTTTGGCGCATAGGTGACGAAGCGGCTGCCATCCTGGCGCTTGCCGCGCACGGTGTTGCCGTCGATCTGCACCTCGGCGATCTGCTTGCCCTTCACCTCCTGCATGAATGCGGAAAAATCCACCGGCGCCGTCGCAGTGCGCTTGCCGGTGAATTGGGAAAACAGGCTCATGAGCACCAGCCCGATAACGAGCCAGATGGCGATAGTTTTGAAGGCGTTATTCAAGGTATTTCCCTAGTGATTTAAACAGCTTGGTAAACGGGTTGAAATCATTCTAACCTTATTTCTCCCGGCAAGGAAAACCCTGATCATTTCAGGTCTTTCCCCACCAGATAGACTTCACTGCTCTTGCTGCGCGAGGCTTCCGGCTTGCGTATTGTTACAGTTTTGAAATGCGCACGCAGGGTCTTCAAATAGACATCGAAGTCGCCGCCCTGAAACACTTTGACTAGGAAGCCCCCGCCCGGTTTCAAATGCTTAATGGCAAAATCCAGCGCCAATTCAGCTAAATAAAAGCCCCGCGCTTGATCCGCCAGGACAATGCCACTGATATTGGGGGCCATATCCGAAATAACAAGGTCCACCGGCTGACCGGCGAGCTTGTCGAGCAGGGTCGCCAAAGTCGCGTCCTCGGTAAAATCGCCCTGGATGAAGGTCACGCCCGGTAAACCAACCATTTCCAGCAAATCCAGCGCGATTACGCGCCCGCGCTCGCCCACCTTCTGCGCCGCGATCTGTGACCACCCACCCGGCGTGGCGCCCAAATCCACCACCAGCATGCCCGGCTTGAGTAAATGGTCCTTGGCATCGATCTCCAACAGCTTGAAAGCCGAACGCGCGCGATAGCCCAAGTGCTTCGCTTGCTGCACATAGGGATCGTTCACATGCTGCTGCATCCAGGCTTTGCTGGTTTTAGTGCGTTTCATCGATTACACTGCCGCCATGAAAAATTTGAACCCCGCTCAACTGCGTTTCCTGCGCGCCCAAGCTCATCATCTTAACCCGGTTGTGATGATCGGCGATGCCGGTCTGAGCGCGGCGGTGCTGAAGGAAATTGGCACTGCCCTCAAAGCGCATGAACTCATCAAAATCAAGGTGATGAACGATGAGCGCAGCGAACGGGAAGAAATGCTGAAAACGATTTGCGAAACACTGAAAGCCGCCTCGGTGCAGCATATCGGCAAGACGCTGGTGGTGTACAAGCCGGGCGAAACACCGAAATTTACTTTGCCGAAATGAGTTCGGGCGAGGCATGCCTCGCCCCTACCGTTGTTTGATTATCAGCATCAAACCCAAAAAACTCTGAATGACATACAAAATGCTGGCGACCCCGTGCCAGCGTGCAAAACGGTTTTTCATCCCTCGGGAAACTCTGCAAAAGTCCGTCGCCCCCGCGAAGGCGGGGGCCCAGGAAATAAATTTTCTCGACGAATCAACGATTCGCTGGTTCCCCGCCTTCGCGGGGATGACGAAAAAGGGGCTTTTGCAGATACTCTCTAAATATAGCGCACATCCAGGATTTCATATTCGCGCACGCCGCCCGGCGCTTGCACTTCGGCCACGTCGCCGGGATATTTGCCGATCATGGCGCGGGCGATAGGCGAGCTGATGGATATCTTGCCCACCTTGAGATCAGCTTCATCATCGCCAACGATTTGATACGTCACTTTTTGTCCGGATGCCCCGTCTTCCAAATCCACCGTCGCGCCGAACACCACATTACCTTCTGCATCCAATAGTTTTGGGTCAATGATTTGCGCGTTGGATAACTTGAACTCCAACTCCACAATACGGCCCTCGACGAAACTCTGACGCTCTTTCGCCGCATCGTATTCCGCATTTTCCGACAAATCGCCATGGGCGCGCGCTTCGGCGATCGCCGCGATCACATTGGGTCGCTCCACGGTTTTTAGGTTATGCAGTTCGACGCGTAATTTTTCCGCGCCGTTTACGGTCAAGGGAACTTTGCTCATGCTCTACTCCTTCATCCTAACGACTTCCTAACCACGGGGAACACGGGGGGCACG
>MEQN01000027.1:1414-3700 GCA_001770235.1 Betaproteobacteria bacterium RBG_16_58_11 | reverse complement strand
GGTCGCTCCACGGTTTTTAGGTTATGCAGTTCGACGCGTAATTTTTCCGCGCCGTTTACGGTCAAGGGAACTTTGCTCATGCTCTACTCCTTCAGAGGTTATTTGCCCGCGGCCAGTAGGCTCGCGTGCAAACCTTGCAAATCAAAAACGTTGATTTCGTTCATGTGGCGCATGCCGGTCACCGCCGCGCGCGCGCCGGCCAAGGTGGTGTAGTAAGTCACGCGAAACTGCTCGGCCGCCGCGCGAATCGCAAATGAATCTTGGATCGCGCGCTTGTCTTCCACCGTGTTGATGATGAGCGCGATTTCTTTGCTCTTGATCATGTCCACGATATGCGGGCGGCCTTCCGGTACTTTGTTGACGATTTGCACCGGCAAGCCTTCGGCGACCATGAGATTCGCCGTGCCGCGCGTGGCGCACAGCGTGAAACCCAATTCCAGCAGCGCGCGCGCCACTTCCACCACGCGCGGCTTATCCAGCGGCTTGACGCTGATGAACACCTTGCCCGATTTAGGCAGCTTCACCCCCGCCGCGATTTGCGACTTGAGGAAAGCCTCGCCAAAAGAATAGGCCACGCCCATCACTTCGCCGGTGGATTTCATTTCCGGGCCGAGGATCGGGTCCACGCCCGGGAATTTGATGAAGGGGAACACGGCTTCTTTCACCGAGTAATAAGGTGGAATCACCTCATGCTCGACGCCTTGCTGCTTGAGCGTCTTGCCCGCCATGCAACGCGCGGAAATCTTCGCCAGCGGCAGGCCGCACGCCTTGGAGACAAAAGGCACGGTGCGCGAGGCGCGCGGATTGACCTCCAACACATACACGGTCTCGCCCTGGATCGCGAACTGGATATTCATCAGCCCCACGACATTCAGCGCGTGGGCGAGTTGCACCGTCTGCGCACGCAATTCGGTTTGCAATTTCTGGCTCAGGCTGAACGGCGGCAACGAGCAGGCAGAGTCACCGGAATGCACACCAGCTTCTTCGATATGCTCCATGATGCCGCCAATCAACACGTCAGTGCCGTCGCAGATCGCATCTACATCGACTTCGATCGCATCGTTCAGGAAGCGATCCAGCAAGACCGGAGACTTGTTCGACACCTTTACCGCCTCGCGCATATAGCGCTCGAGATCGGCTTTCTCGTGCACGATTTCCATGGCGCGTCCGCCCAGTACATAAGACGGCCGCACAACCAGCGGGTAACCGATTTCCTCGGCCAGCTTCAGCGCTTGTTCAGCCGAGCGCGCCGTGCGGTTGGGCGGCTGCAATAGTTTCAGATCTTGCAGTAATTTTTGGAAGCGCTCGCGATCTTCCGCGCAGTCAATCGCGTCCGGCGTGGTGCCGATGATGGGCACGCCATTCGCTTCCAGATCCCGCGCCAGCTTGAGCGGGGTCTGGCCGCCGAATTGCACGATCACGCCTATTGGCTTTTCAATGCGCACGACTTCCAACACATCTTCCAGCGTCAGCGGCTCGAAATACAAACGATCGGAGGTGTCATAGTCGGTGGACACCGTCTCCGGGTTGCAGTTGACCATGATGGTTTCGTAGCCGTCCTCGCGCATCGCCATCGCCGCATGCACGCAGCAATAGTCGAATTCAATGCCCTGGCCGATACGGTTCGGCCCGCCGCCCAGCACCATGATCTTTTTACGGTCAGTGGGTTTGGCTTCGCACTCTTCCTCATAGGTCGAGTACTGATACGCGGTGTCGGTGGCGAATTCAGCGGCACAGGTATCGACCCGCTTGTACACCGGATGCAGCTTCAAATCCCAGCGGCGCTTGCGCACCTCATGCTGATTGGTGCCGAGCAGCTTGGCCAAGCGCCGATCGGAAAAACCGCAGCGTTTTAAATCGCGCAATTCTTCCAGCGCAAGATCAGCCAGCTTGCGTCCGGCCAAGGCTTGTTCGCGTTTAACCAAATCCTCGATCTGCACCAAGAACCATGGATCAATATGCGTCAGGCCATGAATTTCTTCCAGCGACATACCGGCGCGCATCGCATCGGCGACATACCAAATGCGTTCCGCTCCCGGGTTGCCCATCTCGGCTTCCATGGTGTCGCGGTCGGTGGTGAATTCGTCCAATCCGTCCACGCCTGTTTCCAAGCCACGCAAGGCCTTCTGAAAGGACTCCTGGAAGGTGCGGCCTATTGCCATCACCTCGCCCACCGATTTCATCTGGGTGGTGAGCCGGTCATTGGCCTGCTTGAATTTCTCGAAGGCGAAACGCGGGATTTTGGTGACCACGTAGTCGATCGATGGCTCGAACGAGGCCGGCGTG
>MEQN01000027.1:495-1403 GCA_001770235.1 Betaproteobacteria bacterium RBG_16_58_11 | reverse complement strand
GCCGGTGATGTCGTTTTGCAATTCGTCCAGGGTGTAACCCACGGCCAGCTTGGCGGCCACTTTCGCAATCGGGAAACCGGTGGCTTTCGACGCCAAGGCAGAAGAACGCGACACGCGCGGATTCATTTCGATCACCAGCATGCGCCCATCGTCGGGGTTGATGGCAAATTGCACATTGGAGCCGCCGGTCTCCACCCCGATCTCGCGCAACACCGCGATCGAGGCATTACGCATGATTTGATATTCTTTATCGGTCAGCGTCTGCGCCGGGGCGACCGTGATCGAATCGCCGGTGTGCACGCCCATCGGATCAATGTTCTCGATCGAGCAAATGATGATGCAGTTGTCGGCTTTGTCGCGCACCACCTCCATCTCGAATTCTTTCCAACCGATCACTGATTCTTCGATCAGCAATTCTTTGGTGGGCGATGCTGCCAAACCGCGCTCGCAGATCGCGACGAATTCTTCCGGGTTGTAGGCGATGCCGCCGCCCATGCCGCCCATGGTGAACGAGGGGCGGATAATCGTCGGGTAACCCACCATCGCTTGCACTTGCAAGGCTTCTTCCAAGCTATGAGCAATCGCCGCGCGTGCGCACTCCAAGCCGATTTTTTCCATCGCGTGCTTGAACTTCTCGCGGTCTTCCGCCTTATCGATGGCCTCGCGCGAGGCGCCGATCATTTGCACATTGTATTTTTCCAGCACGCCGTGCCGCGCCAAATCCAGCGCGCAGTTAAGCGCGGTTTGGCCGCCCATGGTAGGCAGCAAGGCATCCGGGCGCTCTTTCTCGATGATTTTTTCCAGCGTGCGCCAGGCTACCGGCTCGATGTAAGTCACATCCGCCATGCCCGGATCGGTCATGATGGTGGCCGGATTGGAATTAACCAGAATGACGCGATAGCCCTCTT
>MEQN01000027.1:341-428 GCA_001770235.1 Betaproteobacteria bacterium RBG_16_58_11 | reverse complement strand
GCCAGCGCCGATGATAAGGATGGATTTGATGTCAGTACGTTTTGGCATAACCCTATTTCAACGCTAAGGACGCAAAGGTTCGCAAAG
>MEQN01000027.1:0-267 GCA_001770235.1 Betaproteobacteria bacterium RBG_16_58_11 | reverse complement strand
CGATGCCTTGCAGGCTGCCGTCAAACAGCGAAATATGGGTGGGCCGCACATTGGCGGGCAGGGTCGCGGCGTCCACCGCGAAACCGTGGTTCTGGCTGGTAATCATCACGCGCTTGCTGTCGAGGTCTTGCACCGGATGGTTCGCGCCGTGGTGGCCAAATTTCATCTTCACCGTCTTCGCGCCCGAAGCCAGGGCCAGCAACTGGTGGCCCAAGCAAATGCCGTAAATGGGGATACCGCTGGTCAATAATTCGCTAATCGCTTTTA
>MEQN01000026.1:4721-6295 GCA_001770235.1 Betaproteobacteria bacterium RBG_16_58_11 | reverse complement strand
CCTCGGAAATTGCCGCGCTATCGGAGCAAGTGCGCGCCTCCCTGGCGAAAGATCTAGCTTAAATTTGTAGCAATCGTTTCCTATACTGAGTTAACACGCGCCAGCACAAAGGCGTGTATCAGAGGAGGAATGCGATGCTGCAAAGCCAAATTCTCAAGATGGTCGAAAACCGCTTGCGGCGGCATCATTTGCCGGTGGCGGTCGAGTTATGGAACGGCCAAGCCCTGCACCTCTCCGAGCAGCCGAACGTCACGCTCAAGCTCAATACCCCCCAAGCCTTGTTCAATCTCGCCAAACCCAGCTTGGGCAAGCTCGCCAAGAGCTATGTCGAGTTGGAGATCGACCTCGCCGGCCGCATGCGCGACATCATTTCTTTCGGCGAGCACCTATGCGAAAGCGAAGTCGTCGTCGATAACAAAAGCAGCCGCGCCCTGTCCTGGTGGAAGCATTCCAAACCCACCGACCGCAAAAATATCAGCCTTCACTACGACGTCTCCAACGAATTTTATGCGCTGTGGCTGGATCAACGCCGCGTGTATTCCTGCGCCTACTTCACGCAAGCCGGCGACACGCTGGAGCGCGCGCAAGAACAAAAGCTCGAGCACATTTGCCGCAAGCTCGACCTCAAGCCGGAACAGCGCCTGCTCGACATCGGCTGTGGCTGGGGCGGCCTGATTCTTTGGGCGGCCGAGCATTACCAAGCGCGCGCCACCGGCATTACGCTCAGCCAAAACCAGCATGATTATGTACAGGAACAAATTGCGGCGCGTGGCTTACAGGATCGCGTGCAAGTCCACCTCATGGACTACCGCGACGTGCCGGAAGAGGAAGCGTTCGATAAAATCGCCTCGGTCGGCATGTTCGAACACGTCGGCCGCCACAACCTGCCCAAATACTTTGCGAAAATTTATCGCCTATTGAAGCCGGGCGGCTTGGTCATGAATCACGGCATCACTTCCAGCGGCCTCGACACCGAGGGCCTCGGCAGCGGCATCAGCGACTTCATCGAGCAATATGTGTTCCCCGGCGGCGAACTGGTGCATGTGTCGCAAGTGATCGAATCGCTCTCCGCTCACGGCCTCGAATGCTGGGACGTCGAATGCCTGCGCCCGCACTATGCACGCACGCTCTGGCACTGGGTGGATCGTTTGGAAGCGAATGCTGCGGAAGCGAAAAAACTGGTCGGTGAAGAAAAATACCGCGTCTGGCAAATCTATATGGCCGGTTCGGCACATGCCTTCGAACGCGGCTGGATGTCGCTGTTTCAAATCCTCGCCGGCAAACCGCTGGAAAATGGCGTGATGCCGTATCCGCTGACGCGGGCGCATGTGTATCGCGGTTCCTGAAGCGAGATTTTCAGATTTATGCGTTACGGCAACTTGGCCGGTTGCGTAAACACATAATCATTTCCCTTCACCGGCGTGTGGCAAGCGAAGCAGGCTTGCACGAATCCGGCATCCGCTCCGAACGGTTTTTGCTCTTCGCCCAGCCAGCGCGCAAACCCCCAGCCGCCGGTTGGTTCGTACTTCTTGGCCTGTTTGATCATGAATTCCGCATGCACAAATTTTCCGGGC
>MEQN01000026.1:2922-4665 GCA_001770235.1 Betaproteobacteria bacterium RBG_16_58_11 | reverse complement strand
GATAGCGCCATCGGGCCAAGGCTTGGTCTGCCCCTTGCGCGCGGCTTCCATGGCGATATCGTTGCCGACGATGGCGCGCATGGTGTTGTTGTCCGTGCGGTGTGCGACCGAGATCACACGCCAGTCCTTATAGCCTTCGGGCAGCGTAATGCCGTTTGGCGCCGGCGCGACGGCCGGTTTTGCCGCCCAAACTGATGTGGAAAACATTGCGGCAAACAAGGCCACCCCCGTCATCTTCAAGAGATTATTTTTCACGCTGGCACATACAAGCTTATTCAGAAACAACATGTCTTCCTCCAATAAAAATGGTTCTTAAGCGCGATTGATCAGGCAGGTTGGCGCAGACACGGGGGACATACTCCGCGCCCATCAGTAGCCCTTGCATGGGTAAACAGTGGCTGGCGGGATTTATTCCAGGGAATGGAAAATATTTTCTAAATATGCCTTCCCCCTGGCAGGGGCTGCGGAAGGGTCGCTGCCTGCGCCAGCGCGAAGCCTCCCCAGCGGGGGAAGACCGCCCGCAGGGCGAGCGTCTGGCGGCGTCCCCTTTACGGGGGTGAGCAGCGGGGTACCCACCGGCGTACCCCTTGCGGGTGAAAAGGTGCGCCTTGCGCACCATGCCGGCAAGGATGCCGGCGCTACAACTTCATGCTGTTATGCCGGGATATCCGGCGTGATCTGCATCTGCAAGCGCGCCATTTCATCTTTCAACCACAACTTGCGTTTTTTCAGACGGCGGATTTGCAGTTCATCCGGCTCGGCGTCGGCGGTGAGGCGGGCGATGGCGTCATCCAGGTCGCGATGTTCGATGCCCAGCTCGATGATGTGGTGTTTTATTTTCTCGATTTCTTCCGGAAGCATGCGGCAACTCCTTAACTCTTTGAAACTATCAACCCTGCGCGCACCATGCGCGCCACATGTATTTAAACACCCGATCCAACTGCTTGGCGCGGCGGCGGTGATCGCATAGCGGCGACTTGGCAACTTGATTGCGCAAGTCGGCGCGCATGGCGGTGAGGCGCGGCAAGTCGGCGGCGAGGCGCGCGGCGATTTGCACATAGTCTCCCGGCAGTTGCGCCACCAGGCTCGACAGTCCGACACGGCGCAGCATGGAGGCGCCCCAGCGCGCGACCATGGAATGGCCGGCCAGGGTAACCACGGGGATGCCCATCCATAGGGCTTCGAACGTGGTGGTGGAGCCGTTGAAGGGAAACGGGTCGAGCGCGATGTCGATGTCACGATAGGCCGCCAAGTGTTCGACAAAACTAAGTTGCTCGGTGAGGAGTCGCACGCGTTCAGCAGGAATGCCGTAATGCGCGAACATATCCATGTAATGCGCATGCACGAAGGGCTCGTTGAACATTTCTTTGTATTTCAACACCAGGCACGAATCCGGCACCGCTTTCAGCACTTCGGACCAGAGGAATACACTCTGCGGATTGAGCTTGGCCACATTATTGAAGCAGCCGAAGGTAATATAGCCGCGCCCCAATGCAGGGGGCGGCAAGGTCGGCGGGGCGTCGTTCAATGGTAAGTGTAAATAAAACGTCGGCAGGCGCACCAGTTTTTCCGTGAACCATTCTTGGGTATCGGGCGGATTCATCGTAATGTCGGTGATGAGGTAGTCCATGTCGGTTAGATAGCTCGACGCCGGATCATGGAAACTCACTTGCACGGGTGCTGCGCGGTAGGCGGCGACCATCGGCTTGTTGTTGTCGAAACGCGCGGCGAGGATCACCAAAA
>MEQN01000026.1:0-2909 GCA_001770235.1 Betaproteobacteria bacterium RBG_16_58_11 | reverse complement strand
GCGCCGAATTTGGTCCGCGATTTGTTCGTCGTTCATGCCGAGCACAGACTGATAATGATCCGCGATTTCCTTAAAGCGGTCGGTGAGTGCGTCCGGTTGATGCACCGCGCCGTAGAGATAAAGCTCAAACTGGCTGCGGTCATGCCCTTCCAGCACCGGCCAGATGTTGCGCCCAACCGGATGCAGGCGAAAATCAGAAGAGATATAGCCAATGCGGATTTTTTTGCGCGGGTCTTTGCGCTGTGCGAAGCGCGCGTTGGCGGTGGGCGCGCCGAACGAAATCGGCGCGCGTGGCGGCAGCGGCTGCTCTTGATAGACGTAGAGTTCGAATAGCAGCTTGCAGCGCTTCGCCTCTTCGTGGCGCGGATTCATGTCGAGCAACAGCCCGAGGTAGCGCATCGCTTCCGGGGCATCGCCCACCGACCACAGCAGCTTGGCCATATTGAGATAAGGCGATTCGTAGCCGGGCTTCAGGCTGATCGCGCGCTGAAGCGCCAAAAACGCATCTTGTATCCGGCCCAGTTGCATCAGGTTGGCGCCCAGATTGTTGTAGCCTTCGGCGAAATTCGGATTCAGCTTCAGCGCTTGCCGCGCGAGTTCGACCGCTTCTTCGGTGTGTTGCAGATCGCCCATCACCGCCGCCTTGTTGCTCAGCGCTTCGGGGTAATCGGGTTGCAGCGCCAGCACTTGATCGTAATAAGGCACCGACTCCGCGTGCTGCCCCGATTCCGCCAGGGCGTTGGCCTTATTGAACAGCGCCAGCAGAAAACCGGGCTTGAGTTCCAGCGCCCGGTCCAGGCACGCCAGCGCCGCATCGAAGCGATGGTCTTGACGCAGGATATTGGCGTGATTGACCAGCGCCTCGGCATAGTCCGGCTTGAGTTCGAGCGCCTTCTCAATCAGCGGCCGGGCTTCTTCGATGCGTCCGAGTTGAAACAGCGTGGAGCCCAGGTTGTTATAGCCCTCGGCCAATTGGGGAGCGCGCGCCAATACCTGCCGATAGTAGGGCAGCGCGCGCTCGTATTCGCCGAGCAGGTGGCAGCTATTGCCGGCATTCAGCGGCGCGAACGGATTGTGCGGATCGAGCTTTATGGCGCGCTCGTATTCCGCCAGCGCTGCTTCGTGCTTGCCGCTATCGGCCAGCGCCAAACCCAGCTCGTGATGCGCCTCGGCATTTTGCGGCTGGAGCTTGAGGGCTTTTTTCAGCGCCTGAATCGATTCCTCCAGACGCTTGGCTTGGCGATAGGCTTGACCGAGATGAATATGGAAATGGATGTCGCGATTATTTTTCTTGAGCGCCTGAGTGATCAGATCGATCGCGTCTTGGTGCTGGCCGCGCTGGTGCGCGATCAAGCCGAGCAAATGCAGCGCATCGGGGTGCTGCGGTTCGCGTTGCAACACTTCACGGTAGTACTGCTCGGCTTGCGCCAGCTCGCCCGCGCGATGATGCTCAACGGCACGCGCCAATGCCTGTTGCGTCATTTCGCCACCGCCGCGCACCAATCCCCGAGCTTGGACAAAATTTCTGCTGTGGCGCGATTCGCCGCCTCCGCACCGCCATGCGCCGCCTCGGCAGTCGCGCTTGTATGCACTTCAAATGTGCGTGTAGCGATTACCGCGCCGCTACCGGCATCCACCAGTTGCGCGCGCACAACCAGCCGCACCCGGCTCGGTTGCTGCGTGAAATCTTGCATCAAACTCACCAGCTCGGTATCCAACCGCAAATTCGCGCGCACCGAAGCGGGCGACTGCACCACCGCGCCGAATGCGCCACCGGCCTCCAGCGCTTGCGCGATCAAAGGCGTGAGCATGCGCGCCGGGGTCTCCACCCAACGATGGTAGGCGTAATACTCGATGCGATTCGCTTCGCGCACATAGGCCATGCGCGGCGTGTCGAAGCCGGGGTGCGCGCGCGTCGGCGTCACGAGTAAAGTGAGCGCCGATTTTGCACTGACGGATTTCGCCGGCAGCGCGGCGCTCAGCAGATAGGTAGCCGTATCCGCTTGCTTGCCCTGCGGGCCAACGCACGCAGCTAGCAGTACCAAGCAGAGAAACAAAACCCTATTTAACCATTTCCACATCGCACACCCTCACTTCGGTTTTACCTGACGCCTGAATCCTGACGCCCGATGCCTGCATTTCACTCCCCCGGCCCCGGCCGTGGCTGGCCGCGGCCGAAAATCAGCATCTCCGGTTGTTGTTCGATTTCGGCGCCGACCCGTTTCATGGTCACCGCCAGTTCGCGCATCTCCGCCGCCAAGGCATTCAACTCGGGCAAGGTCTGCCCGGACAGATCGCGCAGCGGCTGGCGCGTATCGTCCAATGTCGTGCGCACACTGTGGCTGGCGGCGGAAATATCGGTGACCATGGTTTCCATCATGCCGGCGGTTTGGTTCAGGCGCTTGGCGAGCTTATTGACCTCCTCCGCCGCCAGCGTGCTCGATTCGAAGGTATGTCCCGCATTTTTCAGCACCGCATCAATGGCCGGCTTTTGCGCGGCCAGCATTTGGGTCAAACTTTCCATATTGGCGATCATGCGCTTGATCGATTTGCGCATCTCCTCGTCGGTGAGCGCATTGATGTTTTCACTGGTCTCGGTCAGGTTGCTCATCAAACCGCTGACGGCGGTATCGAGCTGCTTGAGAAACGAGTGCTGGGTGGGGATAACCGGATACTCCTGATCTTTCCCCTTGGTCAGCGGGGGGGCAAGCGCGCTGCCGCCGGAAAGTTCGAGCGAAGCCAACCCGGTCAGCCCCTGCATTTTAAGTTTAGCGATCGTATCCTGCTTGATCGGGGTGTCGCGGTTGATTTTCATGAGCACTTGCACGCGACCGCTCTGATCGGGCGCCAGCGCGATCTCGACCACGCGCCCCACTTCGACCCCGCGATAGCGCACCGGCGCATTGCGG
>MEQN01000025.1:6429-6643 GCA_001770235.1 Betaproteobacteria bacterium RBG_16_58_11 | reverse complement strand
GGGGCCCCACCGGCGTACCTCTTGCGGGTGAAGGGCTGGGGAGAGGGGGGGGTAAAATTAAGATTATCGCAGATGTAAACAAGGGACATACACTCAGATGGCTGGATTGCTTGGTTGGATGGACGGTACGGCAAACATTGAGGCGGCTTATGAACTTCGACTTGCATTGAACACACTCTCCAGCTAGATTTGTACAACTTAATGCACAAGTGAG
>MEQN01000025.1:0-6368 GCA_001770235.1 Betaproteobacteria bacterium RBG_16_58_11 | reverse complement strand
TATTGGATGATGTAGTCCAAGACGCGGACGTAACCATTATCAGCCGCCGCGATGCGGAAGGTGATGCAGTGGTGATGTCGCTGGATAGCTACAACAGCATCATGGAGACGTTGCACCTGACGAGTAATCAGGCGAATGCGGCGGCATTGGCTCGGGCAATTGCACAAGATAAAGCCGGACAGGCGCAAGACCGTCAACTGCTCCCCACTGATTAAACATGCGCGCCATTCGCTTTGTGCCCGATGCGTGGGACGCTTATCTGTACTGGCAAGATCAGCTCAAGCGGCTAAACCTGCTGGTTACTGCCGCCGCACGCGACCCGTTCACCGGGATTGGCAAACCCGAACCGCTGCGTGGCGAATTATCCGGCTACTGGTCCCGGCGCATCGATGAGGCGAACCGGCTGGTGTACCGGGCAACCGATGCTGAGTTGGTGATTATCGCTTGCCGTTTCCACTACGACGACTAAGCCTTGCGGTCAGATCCCCGGCATAATAAATTTCTCAAAAAGAGCGCCTCCGTAGGCGCTTTTGTTTCCCACCGTTTTGTTGGAATAGACCGTGGATGAAATGCGGCAAAATAAATAGGGGCTTTGGCGAACGATTTTTCCGTTTTCTGAAACGACCCCCATAGGGAGTAATACATGACAGGTCTTTGCGGCTGGCTTGGCCCAATCGGTCAAGATAGCAATCCAAGCGCTTTGCTTGGCAAGATGATGGCCCCGCTGGGCTCAGCCGAGCCGGCACAAAATCTAAGCAGCGCCGCTTATGCCCTGGGCGCTTACTCGCCCTTCGGTCTGGCAAGCCGCCATGAGGCAGAAGGGTTGCTTGCCGCAATCGACGGCCGCGTGAGTTGGGATGACGCTGCGCTTGCGCGCTTAGCGCAAGAACGTTCACCCGCCGTGGCCCTGCATGCCGCCTACCGCCGCTGGGGCAAGGATTGCCTCACGCATCTGCATGGGCCATTTGCCCTCGCTATTCTGGAGCCCGCCTCGGGCATGGCGCTGTTGGCGATCGACCGGCTGGGCATCCAGCGTTTGTGCTTTGCGCCCCATGCGGCCGGCTTGGTGTTCGGCAGCACTTGCGATAGCGTAACGGCTCACCCCGCGATTGGGCGCCACATTAGCTCGCAAGGGATTTTTAATTTTCTTTACCACCACATGGTGCCCGCGCCAGGCACCATCTACGCAGGCGTGGAGAAGCTGCTTCCCGCGCAATATGTGCTGCACCGCAACGGCCAACAGGAGCGCGGCTTTTATTGGGAGGCGGATTGGCTTGCACCGCACGCCCCAAACTTTGATCAGTCTCGGCAAACCCTCAAGCAGCTCTTGCGCGACAGTGTTGGCAGCGCCCTCGATCAACACAATACCGGCGCCTTTCTCTCGGGCGGCACGGATAGCTCCACGATCGCCGGTATGTTGACCCAAGTCAGCGGCAAACCCGCGGAGACTTTCTCCATCGGTTTCAAAGCCGACGGTTTTGACGAGATGGAATATGCGCGCATTGCCGTTAAGCAATTCGGCACGCACCCACACGAATATTACGTCACGCCGGATGACGTGGTGGCGGCCATTCCGCTGATCGCCGCCGCTTACGATGAGCCGTTCGGCAATGCTTCCGCAGTACCGACTTATTTCTGCGCCTTGAAGGCGAAGGAAGCGGGCATCGACGCCCTGCTGGCCGGCGATGGCGGCGATGAAATTTTCGGCGGCAATACGCGCTATGCCACGCAAAAAGTTTTCGAGGCTTATGGCTACATCCCCGCACTGTTGCGTCAGGGCTTGATCGAGCCGCTGGCAGCGCGCTTACCGCGCGTGCCGCCACTCAGCAAAGTGGCCAGCTACGTGCGGCAAGCACGCGTGCCGCTACCGGAGCGCCTGGAGGCCTATAACATCCTGCATAGCGTAGCGCTGGATACGATTTTCACACCGGAATTTTTAAGCACGGTGGACCCTGAATCGCCGCTGACGATTATGCGCGATGTGTATTCGCGCACCCGGTCCGATTCGACGGTGAACCGCATGTTGCATTTGGATTGGAAGCAGACGCTGGCCGATAACGATTTACGCAAGGTCAATCGCATGTGCGAATTGGCGGGGGTTGAAGTGCGCTATCCCTTGCTGGATGAGCGCATGGTGGCGTTCGCTGCGCAGCTACCGGATCAATATAAGGTGAAAGGCCAAAAATTACGCTGGTTCTTCAAAGAGGCGCTAAGCGATTTTCTGCCGCGCGAAATTATCGACAAAAGCAAGCACGGTTTCGGTTTGCCGTTTGGGCTGTGGATGCAGACGCATCCCGAGTTGCGGGCGTTGGCGAACGACAGCCTCAGCGCGCTGCGCAAGCGCGGCATTGTTCAACCAGCTTACATTGATCGACTGCTGGACCAGCATCGCGGCGGCCATGCATCCTATTATGGCGTGATGATCTGGGTGTTGATGATGTTGGAGCAATGGCTGCAGCAGCATGAGAGTTGATACTGGTTATGAATTTACGCGCACTCATTCCCCTTCAAGGGGAGGAGGTGGGGATGGGCGGAAATGCCGAATGCCCGCAAAATGGCATTGCTTACCTCGGTAAGGCATTGTGGTGTGATGCGGACGTTTAAACGTGCAAGCTAAATTCAGGAGACAATCATGATTGTAACGGTGTCTGAAAAAGGCCAGTTGGTTATCCCCGCAGAGATACGCAGGCTGTTGGGCATTACACCGGGCACGAGGTTGAATATTTTGCCTGATGCGGGCGGATTCAGGGCGTTAGTGGTCGATGCCAGAAAAACCAAATGCGCAGCTGACTGTATCGGCATTGCCGGGTACACAGGCCGGGCGATTCCTGTGGAAGAGATGGACATTGCCAAATACGCAACCAAACCATGAGTACACTTGACACCAATATTCTGGCAAGACTGGTGACCAAGGCAAAGTTGAAGCCACCAGTAATTGCACCAACCTCAGTTGCTTAGGGCGGGCAAACAGGTTTTCCTTCTGAAGCTGGTTATGCCCACGCTGTACTGAATAAACCGCGCAAGCATCCTGCGTGCATGCCGGCTGGAAGCCGGCGCTACGGGAAGCCCGCTGCGCTGAGCGGTGGTCGAGGCGCGCTCACACGGCAGGCGCTGTTTTCTTTGAGAAGCGGGGCATCCGCCAAGTGTGGCGCAAGCATCCTGCTTGCATGCCGGCTGGAAGCCGGCGCTACAGAAAGCCCGCTGCCCTGAGTGGTGGTCAAGAACCGCCGCATAGGATGAAGTACGCTTAATTCGAAATTACACTCGCCTGCGCATACCGTTCGCGCCGCCGCGCTTTTCAACCACTTCAACTTCGACACGCGGCGCGGCCTTAGCTTCCTGCAGCATAATCACCTTGGCCAGAATAATGATCATGAGGATATGGTAGTAAAGATCGAAGTAAGCCAGCCCCAGAAACGCGCCGGCCGCAAAATATCCGATCATGCTCACCTGCCCCATCGCGGCCAGATCCGCAGCCCAGCGCCTCGAAGGGTCGCGCTTGGCGTTTCTGATCACCCAAGAGCCGGTCAACCAGGTTAGCAAGGCCAGCAGCAACCATAGGCCGAGGCCGACAAAGCCATGCTCGCCGAGTATTTCGAAATACACGCTGTGCACGTCGTGTAAATTTTCCGGTTCGGGCGCATATATTTTAAATACTGGGGCCTGGAACATCTCGAAACCGCCGCCCGTCGGGCGCTCCTTCGCCACATTCCACGCTGTCCACCAGGCATTGATCCGGCCTTGGGCTGACGCATCCTGCTCAGCCGTCTTGATCGTGGACATGCGGTCATACCATTCCTGCGGCATGATCGCGGCCACGAGCCCGACCGCCGCGACGATCATGATGGCGGAAAAAAATTTATTGCGGCTCTTCAACCAAAAGATCGTCCCCATCGCCGCCGCCCCCACGAGCGCACCCCGCGATTGGCTGCCGATGGCGGCTAATGCGGTCAGAATCATGGCTGCGCCCAAGCCCAGGTGCAGCCACTTGCGTTTCTCTTGCAACTGCAAATAGCGCATCAGCGGAATCGTCATCAGCAACGCCAGGGCGATTTCATTGTTGCCCTCGATAAAAGTTCCCTCCGGCCCGCGCACGCGATGCACGCCGCCATGCAATATCGTAAATATCCCGCCTTTCACCCCGTAGAAGCCGAGCGACAATGCGATGATCCAAACCAGGCCGTGCAGCCGTTGGCGGTTGGTAATGACCAAGGGGGTGAGGAAAATCATGATTTGGATTTTCATCACCTTCTCCAACTGCTCCCATGCCAGGTTGGAGAAAAAGGCAAAAAACGTCGTCACCACCATCCATAAAATGAACAAGGTGAGAACCGTCATCTCGCGTGTCCAGGGCATGCGCTTGGGTTCTTTGGAGAAGAGCAAGCCAACAAGCGTCGTCACGGCGACGATATAGGCAAACGGCATATTTTGGGCAAAGCCCCAAGCCAAGCGGTGGGGATTCATGTAGCTCAGCCAGGAATAAAGATAGAGGCCGATGTAGGGCCGGGAGAAAGCAAAAGGCAAAACGCCAAAAACAATTCCGGCAACGAATAGATCTCTCATCCGGCACTTCCTGTCTTATCTTTTCCAGTCTGGGAGGGCGCGATAAACCAATTCACGCGGGTTTTAAATTCTAGTTTGCGCAACATGCCTGCTTGCAGTTTTTGTGCCACCCATTGCTCATGGCGCAGCCTGCGGTCTTTCACTTGGTAGAGGCGGCCCTGGTGCGATTGTGGCTGACCAAAGCGTTCGCCTTGCGCCAAACGGTACATGAGTTCGGCGTAGGCTGCCGCGCTTTCCCTGACACCGCGCCAAAATAAAGTGAGCTCATCGTCATCCGCTTGAACCGCAGGGCAGATATGCGCAATGAGCTTGCCGGTATCGATGCCGGCATTGATGTAATGCAAAGTGCAACCGATTTTCTCCGGCTCGCCATTGTACAGCGCCCAAAAGGTGCAATCGGCGCCGCGGTATTCCGGAGAAAGGCCGCCATGTAAATTGACAATGCCCAAGCGCCCTTCGTTGAGCAGCTCCCCGCGCAGCAGCGAGGTGCCGAAGACCGCAATCAAGTCCGGCTGCATCTCGCGCGCAAGGCGCAGCACCTCCGGATGGTTGATGTGCGGCACTTCGCGCACCAACTCGGGGTGGGCCAGTCGCGGCGATTGATCGCCGAAGAAAAATTTCCCCTCCTGATTGCCGGTATAGCGCCTCCGATCACGCAGCCAGCGCCACGTCTTGCGCAATAAATTATCGGGGCGGAATTTTCTGAGTATTTTTTTCGCCGACCATTCGGTTCCCGTCTCTTGCACGATCGCCAGCACATCGGCTGCTTCGCACAAGGCATTCGCCACGTACAAATGGCGCGGGCTACGCCCGCAAAGCAGCAGCACACGCAGCTTAGCCATGCGCGGCCACCTGCGGTAGCGGCGGAATGGCGATATCCGCCATATCCATCATCAGGGCATCGGCAAAAAATTTGGCCGCCCAATTGGGGTATTCAAAGCGAGAATAGGCGCCCCAGATCGGCGAGGAGCCGGCGATGCCGCCACGCACCGCATCGTCTGCATCATCCAGGCGCTGGGTGGATTTCAGATACGCCAGCGCGGCGCGCGCCGGTGTGCGCAAGCTGTCATCGCCGGTGATCTGCGCAAGCCGCGTCCAGTTCAAACTCATCTGCGCGACGCCGGTGAGGCAGCAGTAGTCGGCGTCGGCGATCCAGCCGTCACCATAGGTGCCCGCCAGCCAGCCATCTTGGCGCTGCACTGCGGCCAGTCCACGGGCGGCCTTGAGCGCAGCGTTAAGATAGCGCTCTTCCTGCAGCAACACGCCGGACTCGAATAAACCGCGGATCGCATACGCGATGGTATGCGTGAACGGCGCGCGCCCTGGAACAAAGGCATTGGTCTCGAACCAGCCGTTGTCCGTCTGCTGCGTCAGCGCCCAATCCAGATTGCGGCGCGCAGATTCGACTAAGGCGCTTTCTCCCGCCAACAATCCGGTGGCGAGCAGCGGCCACGTAGCGCGCGTGTTATATACGTGTGGCGTGTTGTTGTGCTCGAATTTGCGCCAGCAACCGTCCGCATCTTGTTGCGCGGCGAGCCAGTGTCCGGCGCGTACCGCCGCCGCCAAACATTCAGCGCGATTGAGCTGAGTATAGCCGGCGATCATGCCGTGCATGATCTGGCCGGTATTGAAAACCACCGGACGGCTACCGGGCTCGCCAAAATGCCCAGGGAAAGCCCCATCTGCTTGCTGAATGGAAAGCTCCCAGTCGATCATGCGCTGGGCGCGCGGCGCCAATTCCGGCCGGTCAAGGATTTTTGCCGCGGCCAAAAAAGTCTCGATGATGTAGCCGGTGGTCTCGGGAT
>MEQN01000024.1:5852-7211 GCA_001770235.1 Betaproteobacteria bacterium RBG_16_58_11 | reverse complement strand
GCCGCCATGCCGTCGGTGACTTTGGCGTTCTCGGTGTTTTGGTTGATCGAGGCCGTCATCTGTTCCACCGAGGCGCTGGTCTCTTCCACCGAGGCCGCTTGCTCGCTCGATGCCTGAGACATGCTCTGCGCCGTGGCCGATACTTCCTCGGAGGCGGAGGAGAGGGCGCTGGAAGCAACGCCCAAGTCCGCGACAATGCTCGTGAGATTGCCTGTCATGGTGTTGATCGCATGCATCAATTTACCGACCTCGTCCCGGCTATCCACGGCGCTGCGCGTCGTCAGGTTGCCCGCCGAGATGATTTGACAGGTGCGCATCGCCTCGTTAAGCGGCCCAATGACCTTCTTGAGCAGGAACCACCACATCCATCCGACCAGCAGCAACGCCGACAAGGAACCCAGCACAGGGAGGGTGAATATTTCTGTCTTGCCGCCTTTGGCCGCCATCAGGCCAGGCCAGGCCACCGCCGCGAGGATACCGGCCAGAATTGCACAGGCCAGCGAGATGCGGCTCTTGAGGCTCATGCCGGCGATGGCCGCCAAGCGCCCACGCAAGCCGGTGCGGACGACGCGCCCTTCTTTGACGGTCAAGCCGCTCGCGCGCCCTTCACGGAACAGGCGGTAAATCCGTTCCGCCTCGTCTATTTGTCCACGGGACGGCTTCGCGCGTAGCGACATGTAGCCGGTGATGCGCCCATCTTCCCAGATGGGATTGGCGCTGGCGTCAACCCAGTAATAGTCGCCGTTCTTGCAGCGGTTCTTGACCATGCCGCGCCAGGGTTTTCCACTCTGCAAAGTTTTCCACAGGTCATTGAACGCCGCTGGCGGCATATCCGGATGGCGCACGATATTGTGCGGCGCGCCCAGCAACTCCTCTTCCGTAAACCCGCTGATCTCCATGAAGGGGCGGTTAATGTAGGTAATCTGCCCCTTGAGATTGGTTTTTGAGACGATAAACTCACCCTCTTTGAGGCTGCGTTCAATGTTGGTTACCGGCAGGTTTGTGCGCATGAGCATGGCTCCAAGCTGTTATTGATAATTTCGTTAATTGCTGACGGCAGCGGAAACTCACTGGCTGCGCCATGCGCGCCATCCCCACCCCAACCCTCCCCTTGCACACAAGAGGAGGGAGCGGGAACGTCGCCGTTCATGCCGTCAGCGCCGCCGCCGGGGCGTTGTCTTGCCCCTCAACGACATTGATCATCGCCATTTCCTCGACCGACAGCACACGGTCCACGTTGAGGATGATCACGAATTTTCCGCTCACCTTGCCCATGCCCTCGATGAAGTCGGCGCGAATCTTCGCGCCGAAGGTCGGCGGCGGCTCGATCTCGGTGGCGGGAATTTCCAGCACTTCGGA
>MEQN01000024.1:5282-5672 GCA_001770235.1 Betaproteobacteria bacterium RBG_16_58_11 | reverse complement strand
TCAGGCTGCCGTATTCGATGATCTCCTTGATGTTGAGAATGCCGATGGCGAACATCTCCCCGCCCAGCAGGAAGGTGAGATATTGCTGTTGCTCTTCCGTGATTGCCGCCGCCTGAACGGCTGCGGTCTTAACGAGTGCACCCATGATTTTCTCCTTGGATTAGAAGCGCACGAAGTCGCCTTCGGATACCGGCGCTTTCGCTGTCGCGGCGGAAGCGGCCTTGGCCGCGCTGCGTGCGGCGGTCTTGGCGCCGGGCTTTATCGCCGCGAGCTTTGTTGCCGCGGCGGCGGCTTCGACCTTGAAGAACGCCATCAGGTGCTGCAATTGTTCGGCCTGGCCGCTCATCTCCTCGGCGGTGGCGGCCAGCTCTTCCGAAGATGACGCATTCT
>MEQN01000024.1:4529-5218 GCA_001770235.1 Betaproteobacteria bacterium RBG_16_58_11 | reverse complement strand
TCTTCGCTGGCCGCGGTGATCTCTTGCACCAGGTCGGAGGTCTTGTTGATCGACGGCACCATCTCGTTCAAGAGCTTGCCCGCTTTCTCGGCCAGCCCCACGCTGCTCTTGGCGACTTCGCCGATTTCCTGCGCCGCGACTTGGCTGCGCTCGGCGAGTTTGCGCACTTCGGCGGCCACCACGGCGAAGCCTTTGCCGTGTTCGCCGGCACGCGCCGCTTCGATCGCGGCGTTCAGCGCCAGCAGATTGGTTTGATAGGCGATGTCGTCGATGATGCCGATCTTGTCGGCGATGGATTTCATCGCGTCCACGGTCGAGTTCACCGCCGCGCCGCCTTCGGTGGCTTCCTTGGCGGCCTTGGCCGCCATGCCGTCGGTGACTTTGGCGTTCTCGGTGTTTTGGTTGATCGAGGCCGTCATCTGTTCCACCGAGGCGCTGGTCTCTTCCACCGAGGCCGCTTGCTCGCTCGATGCCTGAGACATGCTCTGCGCCGTGGCCGATACTTCCTCGGAGGCGGAGGAAAGGTTATCCGCCGCGCCGCGCACATTGGTGATGATCTCGGACAGCTTGCCCACCATGCTTTGCATCGCGGCCAGCAATTGGCCGGTCTCGTCGCGGCTCGTGATTTCGATCTTGGCCGTCAAATCGCCTTCGGCCAGTTGATTCGCCACACCCACGGCTTCGTTGAT
>MEQN01000024.1:2919-4464 GCA_001770235.1 Betaproteobacteria bacterium RBG_16_58_11 | reverse complement strand
GGCGGCGATGGCCAAGCCGAGCATCAGGGTGCGCGCAGCGGCGTATTCTTCGGCGGCTTGCTTGCCGGCCTCTTCCATCAGCTTGCTCTGGAATTCGATCAGCTTGTTCAGGTTGTCGAAGTAGGCCTGCACCACCGGGCGCAGCTCGCCCAGCAACAGCTCGCGCGCCTCGTTCTTCTTGCCGTCCGCCACGAATTTGAGAAATTTGTCCGAGGCGGCTATATATTTGACGCGCACCTCGGTGACGCCTTTCAGCACTTCCTTGCCTTTCTCCGACTTGACGCCGGCCTCCAGCAAGTCGAGATTCTTCTTGATCGCGCCGCGCGATTCATTAATGCGATCGAATTCTTTCTTGATATCCGCTTCCTTGTCCAGGAGCAGCACGTTGCGCAGGGAACGGGCGATGACGTTGAGATGCGTGAGCACCGCATTGGCCTGCACCGTCTTGGGATAGCGGTCGCTGGTCATTTTATCCATGCCTTCGTTGAGATGGCCGAGCCGGGTGATGCCGATGAAGGCGATGACCGACAGCAGCACCAGCACCAGGCCGAAACCCAGCCCCAGGCGCATCCCGATTTTCATGTTTTTAAACATTTCAAAACTCCTTTCAATCAAAACAGATTTAATGCTGGGTTGTGGTTAAACGCTGATTTTGTTCCGCCTCGACCGCCGCGTTTTCGCGCTCGACAGTGTGTTGAATCAGGGACGGCACATCCAGGATCAGCGCCACTTCGCCGCTGCCGAGGATGGTGTAGCCGCTGATGCCTTTGACCCTTGAAAACGAACTAAATAAGACTTGATTGTCCGATATTTTGTACATACACTTAGTTCGATGGAAATCGTGTTCGACTCCGCCAAAAATGCCTTCAATATGGCCAAGCACGGCGTATCGCTGGCATTGGCGGTGGAGTTGGAATGGGTCTGGCTGATGGCCAAGCCGGATTCCCGCCGGGACTATGGCGAAGCGCGCATGATCGGTTATGCACCCATCGGCGACAGAGTGTTTTGTGTGGTGTTCGTGGATCGCAGCGCGGTACGCCGCATCATCAGCCTGCGCAGGGCCAACAGCAGAGAGGTTAAACATTATGCCCAACGTATCGAAGACGAAACGTAAGTTCATCGCGCCCTCGCCCAAGGAGGACGCCGCCATTAACGCCGGCATCGCCGCCGACGCGGACACATATGAGTTGTCCGGCAACGAATTCGCACAGATCAAGCGCATGGGGCGGCCACGCGCGGCCGTGACCAAGGAGCGCATCACCATTCGCCTGTCACGCGAGGTGGTGGAACGCTTCCGCGCTACCGGCGACGGCTGGCAAACGCGCGTGGACGAGGCGCTCAAGGATTGGCTCAAGACGCATGCGTAGGGGGTGAGGATAGGCCTCAACTCAATTGTGATATTCGCCTGGATTCCGGCCTCCGCCGGAATGACGGCTTTTTTCAGATGCTTCCCAAATAAGACTTGATTGCCTAGTATTTTGTACATACACTTAGGTCGATGGAAATCGTGTTCGATCCCGCCAAAAGCGTCCGCAACTTGCGCGA
>MEQN01000024.1:2621-2890 GCA_001770235.1 Betaproteobacteria bacterium RBG_16_58_11 | reverse complement strand
CGAATCCGCTTTTTTCGAGGAAGATACCCGCCGGGATTACGGCGAGATTCGCCTCCGGGCCTTCGGCTTCCTTGATAAGCGGTTGCACGCCTTGGTGTTCGTGGGCATTCCGACTGGAATCCGTGTCATCAGCTTTCGCAAGGCCAACAGACGAGAAGTGAGGCAATACCATGCAAAAACGTCCCAATCCTGAATTGATCGACGAGGAAAACCCGGAGTGGACCGAAGAAGACTTCGCCCGCGCCGTGCCCTTCTCGGCCCTGCCGGAG
>MEQN01000024.1:1847-2543 GCA_001770235.1 Betaproteobacteria bacterium RBG_16_58_11 | reverse complement strand
GCGAGGTGGTGGAGCGCTTCCGCGCCACCGGCGACGGCTGGCAAACGCGCGTGGACGAGGTGCTCAAGGATTGGCTCAAGACGCATGCGTAGGGGGAGCGAGGCTTCTCCCTGTGTAGAACTGATACTTCACCCCCTCTCCCCCAGCCCCTCTCCCGCAAGTGGGAGAGGGGTGCGCGGCAGCGCAGGAGAGGGGGCTTGTTCCCGGCGTCGTTGATATCAAGCATTCGCTGAACTCTCGCTGGAGTCTCGAACCGGGGCGGAAATCCGTCCGGCCTTTTCGCTCTGCCCGGCTTGCCCATTTGAACTGGCCTCGCGTTCGATAGCATGCTGAACCAGGGACGGCACATCCAGAATCAGCGCCACTTCGCCGCTGCCGAGGATGGTGGAGCCGCTGATGCCTTTTACATTGCCGAACAGATGGCCCAGCGGCTTGATCACGGTTTGGAATTCGCCGAGCAGCTCGTCCACCACCAGCCCGGCTTGATGCGCGCCATAGTGCACAACCACCACGTTTTCGCGCCGCGCTTCCTCGCCGGTCATCTCGAATTGTTCGCGTAGCCGCGCCAAGGGCAGCACGCCGCCGCGCAGATTGAGATAGCCGCGTTGGCGCGCGGTTTGACGATCGGCGGCGTTCAATTCCACGCACTCGGTCACCATGTCGAGCGGGATCACATAAGTAGAATGATTCACGCTC
>MEQN01000024.1:831-1782 GCA_001770235.1 Betaproteobacteria bacterium RBG_16_58_11 | reverse complement strand
AGCTCGACCGTGCCGCGCAACGCCTCGATATTGCGCCGCACCACGTCCATGCCGACGCCGCGCCCGGAGAGGTTGCTGAGCTTTTCGGCGGTGGAAAATCCCGGCTCGAAAATCAGGTTGTCGATTTCGTGATTGGTGAGGTTCGCGTTGGCGGCGGCCAGGCCGCGCTCGATGGCTTTTTGCAAAATGCGCTCGCGGTTGAGCCCGCCGCCGTCGTCGCCGACTTCGATCACGATGCTGCCTGATTCGTGATAGGCGTTGAGGTATAGCGTCCCCTTGGCCGGCTTGCCGTTCGCGGCGCGCACCTCGGCCGATTCGATGCCGTGATCCATGGAGTTGCGCACCAGATGCATGAGCGGGTCGCCGATTTTTTCGACCACGGTCTTATCCAGCTCGGTTTCCGCGCCGCTGATGGCCAGCTCGATATCCTTGCCCAGATCTTGGCTCACGTCGCGCACCACGCGCTGGAAGCGGCTGAAGGTTTCGCCGATTTGCACCATGCGCAATTGCAGCGCGCCGTCGCGGATTTCTTCCACCAAGCGCGAGATGACCGAAGTCGATTCTTGCAATAGCGGGTTGCCTTCGCGCGCGGAGAGCAGGTTGGCGGAAGCGCCCGCGATCACCAGCTCGCCCACCAGATTGATGAGACTATCCAGCTTGTCCGCATGTACCCGGATGTAGCGGTTTTCCTGGACCTTCTGCTCCTTGGTCTGGCGCTGTTTGTCGAGGGCGCCGTCCACGACTTCCTTGTGCACGCTTTGCTGTTCCACCAGGATTTCGCCCAGCGGCTTGGTTTCATGCTGCGGCGGACCTGCCCTGTCTTGCTGAATGCGCAGCCCCGCTTCCAGCTCGTCCTGTGTCAATGCACCGCTCGCCACCAGCAAATCGCCGAGGCGGCGCTCGTTTTCCGGCAGGGTCTTGATCAATTCGATGTATTCGGCGATCTTGCCG
>MEQN01000024.1:0-797 GCA_001770235.1 Betaproteobacteria bacterium RBG_16_58_11 | reverse complement strand
GCACGAATTCGAATACGGCGGCGATGGCGGCTTTGTCCGCCGCCGAGCGAAAATCGATCTCGAAACCCAGGTAGCACGATTCCGCATCCATCTGATCGGCGGCGGGCAGGGCGTCCGGCAGCAGGGTGATACTCTCGATTTCCCCCAGCGTTTGCAGATAGCGGATGATCGACAAGGGGTCCATGCCATTGCGCAGCACATCCGGCCCGAAGCGCAGCGACAAGTGCCAGCAGTTGTTGCAGACTTCGCCGCCGCCGCTGGCTTCAACCCGCGCCTCGTGCTGCACGGGCATGCCCGCTTCTGGCGCGGATTGAGCCTCGGTCTCGTCCTCCTGGCCCATGAGCGCTTTCAGGCTTGTGAACAAGCCGTCTTCGACCGCGATCATTTTCGCATCGGGCTTCTCGTTCTTCACCGCGATCACGGTCACCAAATCGTTCATGTGATCGCCGCATTTGAGCAAGAGCGCGACCACCTCGCCATTGACCGCGATCTCGCCTTCGCGCAGCTTGTCGAGCGCGCTTTCGACCACATGGGTGAAGCCGACGATCAGGTCGAGCCCGAACATCCCGGCCGAACCCTTGATGGTATGGGCGGCGCGGAAGATGGCGTTCAGGGTGTCGGCATCGTCCGGCGCGCTCTCCAAGCGCAACAAAGACGACTCCATCTCCTGGAGCAGATCGCGGCTCTCGGCGATAAAGGTTTGCAGTGCCTGATCGAGATTCATGTGATGGCTCGCTTGGTTAAAAAATCTGAAACAACTTCTTGAACCACGGGGGACACGGGGCACACGGGGAAGG
>MEQN01000023.1:30688-31859 GCA_001770235.1 Betaproteobacteria bacterium RBG_16_58_11 | reverse complement strand
GCTGTTCAGCACCTACCAGATTAGCGACATTTGCCCACAAAGGCGTGACCGCTCTTGCATCTGCGCATGGATGACCTGCAGACAATGCGATCGATCGGCCATCGGAAGACCATGCCCAAAAGCTCTGCACGCTCTGCTGCCCCGATTGCGATGTTGTCTTCACGGAAAAGCCTTCGCCATATTTCCTGTTCAGCGCGTCCAGCATATTGGGTAGCGATGTGGCATCTTCTGATTTGAATTGCATGCGCCGCACAGCGCCAACTACACGGCCCCCAGCTTCGGGCGAAGCTAATTTTGCGTGTAGTTCATGTCGGTAACACATATATCCACAGTTCTCTGCATATCCTTGCAACACACCAACATAGGGTTGCTCGCCGCCCATCACGAAGTCTTCTAAAACGTTTAGCTTCGGGCTATATTTGTTGAAAGCCTGTCTTGCTTCTTGCAAGCCTGTGACTCCGAGAGTCAAACCCATCACGTCTGGGTTGGCCGCTGATAATTCTGGCAACTTCCCTGAAGAAGGGCTATTTTCTATCCTATCTGCAGTCCCCTCATTTGGCATAGGAGACGAGACCTGCTGCTCCCGTTTCAGCTTTTCCTGATACGTCTTCGCCTTATCTGCTATAGCCTTCAACTTGTCCAAGTTAAAGTCGGCATAGGTTGCTGTCGACATAGTCCACAGCGCAACACAGCAAGAAGCAAACCGTATCGAAATAGGCAGTTTTCTCATGGCTATTCTCCTCATTCCTCGATCAGTTTTTTATTTGCACAAAACACTTCTCTTCAAACCCGGATAGCATATGGAGATGATGCGAGCCTGGCGAGTAGCAGCACTGTTTTGGTTTCAGCGCTTCGCTCATAGCTTCTTGCAAAGCACTTTTGCACCGAGTATCTGCCCTGCTTCCAGCACGTCGCCTTTTTTGGTAAACACGATCCCCGCCCCGCCCTGCGCTATGATGGATATCTTGTCGCCATCCACCTTGTATGGAGCTGATATCTCGCTGCCAAACATGGTGATATAGGCGGTGCCGTCCTTCTTGAGCGATATTTTCTCGTAGGGCGCACAGTCCGCCCCACCATAATCGCCGTAGACATTGTTACATCCCGCAAGCAGTATTACGGGCGCAAGAATCGCAAGATGCTTCATTGTTGTTCCTCCTTTTTGTCGTTT
>MEQN01000023.1:29816-30673 GCA_001770235.1 Betaproteobacteria bacterium RBG_16_58_11 | reverse complement strand
AGCGGTATGCGCGGTTGCCGTTGGGCTGACCTTTGTTTCCGTCAACTTTCCATCTTTCACTTCGTATCGCGCCAGCCGTTTCAGGCTCGGGCAGCAGGCCGGATCGGCGCGCTGGCCCTCGCGATACGCCAGCGTGTTGAGGATGATCTGCCCGTCACGAAACATCACCTTGTCAAAATCCACGAGGCGCGACCACTTGCCGCCAACAGCCTTATGGTCCACCAGTTGATAGGCGTCTCCCCGCTTGTGAAAAAATGCCATGTGAAAGCCGTAGTTGTTGCCGCAGCCGGCGCCTTCGATGGCGAACATTACGATTCCATCCAGCGCACCATCTCCGTCGATGTCGGCGTGGTGATAGCGCCGGGCGTCCGTGTTTTCCTTCGCGCAACGATCCTGCTTGGCAATTTGGGCAATCAGCGTGGTTGCGGCCTTGGACAAGGCGTGGTCGGTCTTGGCGGTGGCCACGCCCGTCGAAAGAGCCAGCAAGGTCGTCAAAAACAGGAGGCGCGACCATTTGTGGTTCACATGGTGCAAGCGATAACGCTTAACCGACCGATTCAAGAGCATATTTCCTCGCCGATCACTCTCATCCGTAGAGCAGTGACGCTCCGTACACGAAACGACGACTTTCACACTCTCAAATTAGTTATTAATACCGATCTTGTCCTCTCCCAAATAGGGGAGGAACCATCACCCGATACCGGCAGTACTGCGCAGCAGCAATGCCACCAATTGCGCCTGTTTCTTCGTTTCTGTCTTGGAGAGGATTTTTTTAAGGTGCGAGCGCACGGTGCCCATCCCAACCCCGAAGCCGTCTGCAATATCGTTGAGCGCCCGGCCCTCAGTGAGTGCTTGGG
>MEQN01000023.1:29211-29744 GCA_001770235.1 Betaproteobacteria bacterium RBG_16_58_11 | reverse complement strand
CGCGGTCAGGGCTTCCGGGTCACGGATGAAAATCAGCGCCGCTGGCCGCGACACCTCGCACCCTGTCGGCATGGGGCGCAGAGGGGCCACAGATAATGTGAGTGGAAGTCGGCCTTCCCGCCGGATGGCAAGGGCACCCCCTGGTGATCCGGCCGGGCTCGATGCGGCTTGGGCGCAGCGCTGGACGAGGCAGGCCAGCCGGTTGTATTCGTCGGTTTGACGAATTTCCAGCTTTCCACGGACGATGCCAAACTCCTTGGTCTGCCGCAGCATCTGTTCGGCAACGCGATTGGCAAAGAGGATGTTTCTGTCGCCATCGACAACAACTATCGCGCTGTTGGTGCGCTCCAGCGCATCGAACGCGGCCGCAGCACCCAATTGGGCCTTAGCCAGTTTCTGGCGCAGTTGGAATGCCCGATTTAGATGCGGCAGGAAGCTGGCGAGACGGCGGCGATCTGTCTGCTCATAAGACCCGGCCCGGTTAGGGCGGTGAATCCCCAAGATGCCGATAGTGTCCTCATCGACGGGAAATA
>MEQN01000023.1:28365-29188 GCA_001770235.1 Betaproteobacteria bacterium RBG_16_58_11 | reverse complement strand
ATCCAGTCGCCATAGAAACCGGTTCGCTCGAATTCGTCATCGGCAATGAGGTCGCGGTTGGTGACGATTTTGGACATACCGAAAGCGACCGATCTCTCGACCCAGAGATCATTGCGATGCCAATGCTCGGCCCAGTCCTGGTGCTTTGGGTCGATCACCAGATTGGGGGTCATGTCGACGAGATGGACGCGCTCTTTGGTGTCCTGAACCTTCAGAACAGCGCTGGTAGAACCGAATGTACGAGCGACTTCATCGGCAAGACCGCACCATGCTGTACTGTCGATCGATGCATCGTAAACTCGATCTATCAGCGCTTGCAGCGGACGATTTTCGATTTCTTCCATGATCAGGAGGACGGGCGAGTCTTGTGTTTCGCGTATGCCATGGCACGTCTCCGCTTTTATTGAATGCTGCGCCTGCGTAATGTCATCCAGTAATTTAAGCAGCCTTAGACCGTAAGCATTTCAAGCAAAATTTACGCCGAAATTCGTTTAAAGCTCATTATCAATAACTTGCCGTATGAAATACGAGACAAGGCAGAGCAAACTGTAAAATTCATCGACAATCCATGTCCGTTTTTACAGAAACGGAATGACGCTGATTCGCCCATGCACATCGTAAGGAGAGATGGCCCATACTGCGGCGAACAGGAAAACCAAAAGCGCCAGTAACTTTAATAAGGATGGGCGCCTAGCAAACATAAAAGCAGGAATGGCCCCACACAACAGGAAAAAAGCCGGGGGCAGGGCGCCGCCATACGTTGCCATCGCAACTGAGGAATATAGCAGCGCGAACGCGACAATCCCGCTGGGGACATACCTTG
>MEQN01000023.1:27976-28327 GCA_001770235.1 Betaproteobacteria bacterium RBG_16_58_11 | reverse complement strand
ATCGTTAATTTGCTCGGGTAGCAGATACGGTGATATTCAATGAAATCCCCAGCACCGTCAGCCGGTGTGGGAGGGCAGTCAACATGATAGTACTCTCTGCAGCATAGGATATTTATAGCTACACGCGGGTGGCACAGCAAGTCCTTTCGATACACACCGATCGCGAAACCCTTACCAATCTGGATTGCTGCCAGTAAATATTAGCCTTACTGGAATTGACGAAACCTAGTCACGCTTTACTTGCCGAATAACTATCCGCCCATTAGAATACATTTGTATTCATCTCTGAGGGCTCCATCATGAGCGTCACCACGATACGGTTACCCGAAGCGCTATCCGCAGATCTGGATC